>NZ_JAUTYT010000023.1:0-55559 GCF_041946075.1 Flavobacterium sp. LAR06
AGCGAAAGACGAGGCTCGAACTCGCGACAACCAGCTTGGAAGGCTGGAGCTCTACCAACTGAGCTACTTTCGCATTACTGGTGCAAATATAAAAAATAAGTTCAGTTCAAAACAAGCTTTTTTTCAAAAAAAATGAATAAAAAACAACATTTTATTATAACCTATTTAAAACTAAAAAGTTATACCCGTAATTATTTTTCATAAATTATGATTCAAATTAAAGAAATGGCTTCAAAAGAAACTTATCGCGTTCTTCAACCTGTTCTCAGGAAACGAAAACCCATAAAAAGTTATACCTTCGAAGGTAATGATTCAGAACAACACATAATTTCAGTATTTATAATAATCAAAAATTAACAGGAATTATTTCATAATTTATCTCAAGCAATCCTATATTTGCGAGCCAAAATCTAAGAAATGACCATTTTAAGAAACACGCCAAAATAAAGATCAGCTTAAACTTTAATATATGCCCCTGATTAAACCATTTGATATGAAAGATATTAGTAAACACTATTTGATGTATAAAAAATATAAAATGAGAAATATTTACTTTCTTATCCTCTTCTCTATTTTTGTTTGTTGCAAAAAAGAGGAACCGAAAGTTATTCCTGTAAAAAAAGCAACTCCACCTCCCGCAATCATACTTACCGATGAAAGAACAGTTTCTATTGACACTACCCTGATTGGGGTTTTTAAAAGCAAAACACTTCAGGAATTTTACAATTCTTCCAACAACAAAACCGTTTGGGGAAATCTCAAAAAAAGAACTTATGTTTTATCTCAATTAAAAAATTGTTCTGAACTAGGATTAGATCCAAATGACTACAAATCTGTTACACTTGAAAAATACGAGAAAAGAATCCATAAACTTAACGACAAAGAATTAGCAACATATGACATCTTGCTAACTTACAATTTTGAATTGTACCTGAATCATTTACACAAAGGAAAACTGGATCCTAAAAAAATATACACAGATTGGGATCTCAAAGAAAAAGAACTGGATGTTAATAGTGTTTTGATAAAAGCATTTAACAAAAACAAATTAGATAGTATCGTTGAAAATATCCAGCCAAAATCAGAAACTTATAGAGAGCTT
The DNA here is from genome assembly GCF_041946075.1 of Flavobacterium sp. LAR06. NCBI lineage: Bacteria > Pseudomonadati > Bacteroidota > Flavobacteriia > Flavobacteriales > Flavobacteriaceae > Flavobacterium > Flavobacterium sp. LAR06. The sequence goes on from NZ_JAUTYT010000023.1 coordinate 1,103, forward strand.
TTAAAGGCACTTGAAATTATTGATACCTATCCCGAGGATGACATTGCAATGATTACTATAGATTCCTTGACAAAGAAAATATCACTAAATGACACCAATGTTGCTTTAATCAACATTAAAAAAAGACTCTTATTCTGGGGAGACATGTCCGGAAAAGATACCTTAAACACTATCTACAATAAAAAAACTTTTGAATCAATAAAAAGATTTCAGGAAAGACACGGCTTAGCAGCTGATGGTGTAATTGGAAAAGGAACAATAAGTGCTCTTAATTATTCGAAAGAAAAAAGAAAGCAACAAATTATTGCCAATTTAGAGCGTTGGCGCTGGTATAACAATGATTTTGCTGAGAACTACTTTATCATCAACATCCCGAATTACAGCCTGAATGTTGTCGAAAGTCAGGACACTACCTTAGTGCGCAATATTGTTGTTGGAACAAGCAAAAGAAAAACACCAATTATCACTTCGGCATTAAAAACGGTGGTTTTTAACCCAACGTGGACCGTTCCGCCAACTATTTTAAAAGAAGATGTGGTTCCCGCCATGAAACGTAATCGTAATTATCTAAAAAATAAAAACATTACTATATACGATACTATGGGCCATGAAGTTGATCCAAGTAAATGGAATGAAAACAAACCTGGTAATTATAAATATGTGCAAAGTCCGGGTTATAATAATTCGTTAGGATTGATGAAAATCCTATTCCCAAATCACCATAGCGTATATCTTCACGACACCAATCATCGCAATATTTTTGGAAGAAATAATCGTTCGTTAAGTTCTGGTTGTGTTCGTATTGAAAATCCACTGGAGCTTGCCGAACATATTTTAAATGACAGTATTTCGACAAATTGGCCGAAAGAAAAAATTGATTCAATTATTGAAACCAAAACCACAACTAACATTAGGATAACAAAAAAATATGCTTTGTATCAATGGTACTGGACAGCCTGGAGCAAAAAAAATCAGCTCATTTTCAGAGCTGATATTTATAATTTAGATTCGGATTTGTATACTCAACTAAGAAATTAGTCTTTCCTCCATCGCAAAACTTCTTGACGGATGGTAGATAAACAAACACGATTTGTTTTTTATAGTTTCGATTATTTTATCTCTCAATTCAAATGGAATTGCAGGACAACCCTGGCTTCTGCCTAATCTTTTATTATTTCTGATGAACGATTCTGAAACATAATCTGCGGCATGCATTACAACTCCTCTTTCGCGAGCGTTGTCATTTACGCCATTTTCTAAACCATCTAAACGAAGAGAAACACCGTGTTTTCCCTGATAAATTTCACCTGTAGCATAAAAACCCAGACTACTTTTATTAGAGGAATTATTGTTTGAAAAATTAGAAGCATACTCTTCACCGGTATTTCTTCCGTGAGCAACCAAAGATTGAAATAAAACAGTGTTTGTAGCCAAATCAATTACCCAAAGACGTTTGGTATTTGATGACAAACTGAAATCAATCAATGTCAGGATATCTTTTTGAACAACTCCTTTTTCTTTCAATAGATAAAATCCTTTTAAGGCTTCAGAGAAAGTTTTAAGTTCAGGCAACTGATAATTGTTTGGATTCAAGGCATGATACACACCTTCAATTTTAGCTTCGACTGTAAGCATTTCAACTTTAGCGATACTTTTGGTTGCTACTTTTTTAGTTTCGGGAGTGCTTTTTGAATCTTTACCAAAAGATAATAACAAAAACACTAGCAGTGGATAAATTTTGTAAATCATTGAATTTCTTTAGGTTAATAACAAATTTGGGTTTGACAAAAATATAAAAAAAATATGCCACACAAAATAAATCCCTGTAAATCAAGGTTGTTTTGTTTAAACTTTAACAGATCAAAAACAAAAAATTAGCAACTTGACGTAAAAATCTTATTTTTACACATTATTTTAACTTTTATTACGTAGCGATATACTTACAATGTTAAAAAGATATAATTTTCAGCTTTTAAAATGTAACATTTCACAGAATTGAATGTCTATATTATCTCAAGAATCCTTCATAATACAAAATGAAAAAAGTTGTTTTCCTTTGTTTTCTCTTCTGTGTATCTTTCGGCTACAGCCAAAAGAAAACCCTGCAAGCACAATCTACCTCGCAGTCCATTATTATTGATGGAAAGCTGGACGAGACAGCTTGGGAAAATACCCCAATAGCTTCTGATTTTATCATGTTTGAACCTGATAATGGAAAACCAATTCCAGAATCTCAAAAAACAGAAATCAAGGTTATCTACAACAATGACGCTATTTACATAGGTGCTATGATGTATGATGCTGAACCGAACAGGATTTTAAAAGAAATTTCGCAACGTGATAATTTTGGGACTGCTGATATTTTTGGCGTTTTCATTAACGGATTTAACGATGGACAACAAAACTTTGAGTTTTTTGTATCTGCAGCTGATGTTCAGGGCGATTGTATAATGACAGATGCCATTGGCGAAGACTATTCCTGGGATGCCGTATGGATTAGCAAAGCCAGAATAACTGATAAAGGCTGGATAGTGGAGATTAAAATTCCATACGCCGCCTTGCGTTTCTCTGCGGAGAATAAACAAACGTGGGGCATTAATTTTTTCAGAGAAATAAAAAGAGAACGCAGAAAGTACACCTGGTCCTTAATTAACACCAAAATTGGAACATTTACCCAACAAAATGGGGAATTAACCGGAATCGAAAATATCAAACCTCCTACCCGATTATTTTTTATGCCGTACGCATCATATTATTTAAACGCTTCAGATAGCCAAAAAACGTACGGAACCATAAAAGGCGGAATGGATATTAAATACGGAATCAACGACGCCTTTACACTCGACGCGATTCTGGTTCCAGATTTTGGACAAACAAAATACGATGATCAGATTTTAAATTTGAGTCCGTTTGAGCAGCAATTCAATGAAAACCGAGCCTTTTTTACCGAAGGAACCGACTTATTTAATAAAGGAAACATCTTTTATTCCAGAAGAATTGGAGGCGCCCCTACTATCGATCCTGAATTAAATGATAACGAAGAAGTATATGAAACAGTACAGAACGTTAATCTTATCAATGCTTTGAAGGTTTCAGGAAGAACCAAAAACGGCTTAGGAATTGGCGTTTTAAATGCGGTTACCGAAAAAACCTTTGCCACTATAAAAGATACTATTTCAGGCGATACAAGAAAAGTAGTGGTCGAACCACTAACTAATTACAATGTTTTGGTTCTAGATCAGCGTTTCCGAAAAAATTCTTCGGTAACTTTTATAAATACAAACGTTACAAGAAACGGACATTATAGAGACGCCAATGTTTCCGGTCTGGCCTGGGACTTGAATACAAAAGCAAATACCTATAATTTATCAGGAAATGTAAAATATAGCACTATCAATCTGGATGAAGATAAAACCGGAGTTTTCTCTACAATTGGTTTTGCCGAAACTACTGGAAAATACCGTTACAGTGTAGGCACTGATTTTGTTACAAAAAGCTACGATCCAAATGATCTCGGAATTAACTTTTACACCAACTATTACAATTTCTATGGAAATGCCAATTATAGAATCCTAAACCCAACAAAGCTCTTTAATAGTTTCAGGATTAACTATAATATGTATACCGAATTCAACAAAGAATCTGGAAAAGTACAAGACAATAATATTGATGTAAATGTAAACCTGAGTACGGTAAAAAATAATTATTATGGTGGCGGAATTACCCTTTTCCCATTGGTATCTCATGATTATTATGAACCCAGAGCAGCAAATCGATATGTTCTTATTCCGCGCAGAATGGAGGCTTGGGGAAGCATTTCTACAAATTACAATCACAAGTTTGCTATAGATATAAATCCGTCAATTGCTATTGCTGATGAGCCTGGACGAATGGCATACGGTTTTGATATCGGACCCAGATATCGCTTTAGTGATAAACTTTTAATGGTCTATACTTTTAGCTTTTTAAGAAAAAACAACAACAAAGGATACATAGACAGCGTTGACGACGACGGTAACCAAAGTACTCCGAAAACTATTGTTTTTGCCAATCGAAATGTAATTACCTACTCCAACACAATTACCGGAAAATATGCTTTAAACAGTGCTATGACACTGAATTTGGCACTTCGCCAATATTGGTCGTATGCTGAAAATAAAGATATTCTTGAATTGCAACAAGATGGAACTTTAACACCTTATCCTCAATACACTGATAATAAGAATTCAAGTTTTTATTCCTGGAATGCTGATTTGTCTTATTCATGGTGGTTTGCTCCGGGAAGTCAGGTTTCCGTTTTATACCGTAATAGTGCCGATAATTTTGAACGCATTATTGACAAGGATTATAAAGACAATGTAACGGCCTTACTTAATACTGACGCCTTAAAACATGTTTTTTCAATAAGTGTTAAATATTTTATTGACTATAACGCTGTCAAAAATAAGCTCAGAAAGAGAGCTTAGCGTGAATTAATTTTAAAAAATAAGTCCTTCTTTAATTAAATTATTATTTTTTCACATACTTCATTTTATTAAACATAAATGTAACATTGCTTTCTTTGCACATTTTAGAAATGGCTTATCTTTGTACAAAACAAAAAGTAATGAACAAAAAAGTTATCCTTATGATTTTAGACGGTTGGGGAAAATCTCCTGACCCTAAAGTATCCGCAATAGACAATGCAAATGTTCCTTTTATAAATAGTCTTTACAAAAATTACCCAAGCGCTCAACTTCGTACGGATGGATTAAACGTAGGTTTACCTGAAGGCCAGATGGGAAATAGCGAAGTGGGACATATGAATCTTGGTGCCGGAAGAATTGTGTATCAGGATTTAGCCAAAATTAACCTTGCCGTAGCACATCAAACATTAGCCAAAGAACAAGTTTTGGTTGATGCTTTTACATACGCTAAAGAAAACGATAAAAAAGTACACTTTTTAGGATTAGTTTCTGACGGAGGTGTTCACTCTCATACTTCTCATTTACGTGGACTAATTGATGCTTCTCAGGAATATGGTTTAGATCAGGTTTATATCCACGCTTTTACAGACGGACGTGACGTTGATCCAAAATCTGGAGCAAAATACATTCATGATTTAGAAGAGCATATTAAAGATACGCCTGTAAAAATAGCTTCGATTGTTGGTCGTTATTATGCAATGGATCGTGACAAACGTTGGGAGCGTGTAAAATTAGCATACGATTTAGTAGTTAACGGTACCGGAATTCCTTCAAAAAATGCGGTAGCTAGTATTCTTGACAGTTATGCACACGATGTAACTGACGAATTTATTGCGCCTATTGTAATGGTTGACGAAGAACAAAAACCTTTGGCAACAATTGTTGAAGGTGATGTTGTAATCTTCTTTAATTTCAGAACTGACAGAGGTCGTGAACTTACAGAAGCACTTTCACAGCAAGACTTTCACGAGCAAAACATGCACAAACTAAACTTGTATTATGTAACGCTTACCAACTACGACGAAACGTATCAAAACGTAAAAGTTGTTTACAATAAAGATAATATTACGGAGACTCTTGGCGAAGTTTTAGAAAAAGCGGGTAAAACACAAATTCGTATTGCTGAAACAGAAAAATATCCACACGTTACCTTTTTCTTTTCCGGCGGAAGAGAAACTCCTTTTGAAGGTGAGTCAAGAATTTTGAGAAATTCTCCAAAAGTGGCTACTTACGATTTACAGCCAGAAATGAGCGCCTATGAACTGACTGCGGCACTTGTTCCTGAATTGAATAAAGGCGAAGTAGATTTCGTTTGTCTGAATTTTGCAAACGGAGACATGGTGGGTCATACCGGAATTATGAGTGCTGCAATCCTGGCATGCGAAGCTGTTGATGCTTGTGTAAAACAAGTTATTGAAGCGGCTCTCGCCAACGATTACACTACAATTGTAATTGCCGATCACGGAAACTGCGAAACAATGATCAATCCTGATGGAAGTCCAAATACAGCACACACAACAAACCCAGTGCCGATTATTTTAGTTGACAAAGATCTTAAAAACATTCAAAATGGTGTATTAGGAGATATTGCCCCAACTATTTTAGAATTAATGGGAGTTCCTCAGCCAAATGCAATGACTTGTCATTCATTATTATAGAAAACCACTTTTTTTTAATAGAAAAAGAGACAAGTCTTTAGATTTGTCTCTTTTTTGTTTTTTATTGATTTTCACCATATAAGTTATATAAGTTCATTTAAGAAGAACATTTAAAAGCATCCCCTACGATTACTTATATGGTTTAAAATTAATCACATTACAAAATAATGATACGTCCATTCGACTGCATAAATTACGAGTCCGATTAAGCCTCCAACTAAAGTTCCGTTGATTCTGATGTATTGAAGATCTTTTCCGATTTCTAATTCTAACTTTTCAGAAACCTCTTTTCCATCCCAGCTTTTTACGGTTGATGAAATTAAATCACCAATTACTTTTTTATTATTCAGAAGCACTGATAACAAATCATTTTTGATGAAATTATTGATTTTGTCAATCATTACAAGATCTTCTTTGATTCCGTTTCCGAAACCCTGTACCAAACTTGAAATATTCTTTTTGATGGAAGATTCATCACCTTTTTCTAAATCATTAGAAATAGATAATTTAATTTCATCCCAAATTCCGTTGATGTAATCCTGGACTTCTTTTTTACCCGCAAAACCTAAAATCAAATTATTGATCTTGATTCTCATTTCTTCAGAGTTTTTGACTTTTTCTAGAAAATCAGCAATATATTCATCTATCTTAATTCTAATTTCGCTTTCCGGTTTTTTAGCTTCGTCCAAAAATTCTTGGAGTCCATTGAAAATACCTTCTGAAATGCTTTTATCTGCCAAACCGAAACTCAAAAAAGGCGTTGAAGCTTTTACTTTTTTCCGAATCAAATCTTTATTATCCTTCAGTTCAGCGCTCATAACCTCCAAAAGATTCGTTAGTAATTGATCTTTTACATTTCCTTTCTGCAAAGGCTCTAATGCCAGTGCGACCCAATCTCCAAAATTTATTGCTTCTAATTTTTCTTTGAACTGAACCTGAATAAATCTTTTTACATCTTCATCTTTTATTGTTCTTAAAATACCCGGGATAATATTCACTGCAACTGCATCAGCAATCTTATTGGCATTCTCTTCCTGGGCAAGCCAGTCTGAAGCTTTTGTTGCGAAATTGAACTCTTCTAATTTAATTTCTAGTTTTTCACGATTCAGAAATTCCTCTGAAACAAAATTTCCCAAGTTCTCTCCAATTTCATTCTTTTTAGTTGGAATAATTGCAGTATGCCAAATCGGGATTCCAAGAGGATGGCGAAATAAAGCTACAACCGCAAACCAATCTGCGATTCCACCAACCATAGCGGCTTCACTAAAAGCCTGCAACATCGGAATCTTAAAATAAATAGCAATTATAAACAGCAACACTGCAACGCCTAAAAGCGATAACGCATTTGCCTTCATTTTCTTTAAAGCTTTTACTTTAACTATATCTAGATCTGTAGAATTTTCCATGATTGTAAGCGTTTTTACTACTAATTTACGTTTTTTATGTTAGATAATAAGCCTAAAAACTTTGAAATCAATAAGAGTAAAAAAAGGTTTTCTACGAATTTCTCTAATTTTTACTAATTTTTTCTTCCGAAAACTATAAAAACAATGAATTCTCAAAATTCAATTTTTTGCTTAAAATTGAATTCGTGCTAATTCGTGAAATTCGTGTCAAAAAAATAATTTTAAAATTGTACTTTTGCGAACTGAAAATCTGAAAAATATGATTATCCAAAAAAGTAGAGAAGAAATCGAATTAATGCGTGAAAGTGCTTTGATCGTATCTAAAACATTAGGAATGATTGCTTCTGAAATTAAAGAAGGAGTTACCACATTATATCTTGACAAATTAGCCGAGGAATTTATTCGTGATCACGGTGCAGTACCAAGTTTCCTTGGATTGTATGATTTCCCGAATTCTCTTTGTATGAGCCCGAATGCACAGGTTGTACACGGAATTCCTAATAACACCCCTTTGAAAAGCGGAGACGTAATTTCAGTAGATTGTGGCGCGTTCAAAAATGGATATCACGGTGATCATGCTTATAGTTTCGAAATTGGAGAAGTTGCCCCGGAAGTTAAAAAACTTTTGAAAGTAACTAAAGAATCTCTTTATGTAGGTATCAGAGAATTTAAAGCTGGAAATCGCGTTGAAGATGTTGGAAATGCGATTCAAAAATATACTGAGTCTCACGGTTATGGTGTGGTTCGCGAATTGGTAGGTCACGGTTTAGGGCAAAAAATGCACGAAGAGCCAGAAATGCCAAACTACGGAAAACGTGGTCGTGGAAAACTTTTTGTTGAAGGGATGGTTGTTGCGATCGAACCTATGATCAATATGGGAACCAGAAACATCAAACAATTAAAAGACGGCTGGACAATTTTAACTGCTGACGGAAAACCAAGTGCACATTTCGAACACGATGTAGCGCTAATTGATGGAAAACCAGAATTATTATCGACTTTCCAATACATATACAAAGCATTAGGAATCGAAAGCAATGAAGAAGACGAATTCAGAAAAGTGCCTTTAGTATTATAATTACAACCCGAATCTAGCCCTGTGAAAAAACTTTTTAAACTAGTACTTAATACAATACCACGTCCATTATTAATTCGTTTGAGTTATGTGGCTCGTCCAATTTTGGCTTTATCTTTAAAAGGGGACAAATTTACTGACCCTATCGACGGAAAGAGTTTCAGATCGTTTTTACCTTACGGATACGGAAAACAACGTAATAATGTGCTTTCGCCAAGTACACTTTCACTAGAAAGACACCGTTTACTTTGGTTGTATTTAAACGATCAGACTGATTTTTTTACAGCGCCAAAAAAAGTGCTTCACTTTGCACCGGAACAAGCTTTTTATAAATTATTCCGCAAGCAAAAAAATCTTGATTATACCACAACCGATTTGTTTTCGCCTTTAGCAGATGTAAAAGCAGACATCTGTAATTTGCCTTTTAAAGACAACGAATATGATGTCATTTTGTGTAATCACGTTTTAGAACATATTCCGGATGATACAAAAGCAATGCAGGAATTATTCCGAGTTTTAAAACCGGGAGGAATGGCAGTTTTGCAAATTCCACAGGATTTATCGAGAGAAGTTACTTTTGCTGATGATTCGATAACAGACCAAAAAGAACGTGCTAAAATATTTGGACAATATGATCACGTGCGCATTTATGGCCGCGATTATTTTGACAAATTAAGAAGCATTGGTTTTATCGTAATCGAAGAAGATTACACCAATAAAATTGCACCAGAATTAGTAGAAAAATATTGTCTGGCAAAAGGAGAAATTATTCCACTTTGCTTTAAACAGGAAAACTAATTTTTCCCCACCCTGTAAGTTCATTTTAAAAGTTTTCAAATTATTAATTATTTTGAAAACTTTTTACTTTTTAGTCCATCCAAAATTACAACCAAACCACAACCCTACTCTTGGAACCAAAATCATTTCAGTTTTGTTTTGACATCAGTTTTGAAAAAAACCTGAATACTTACATCCCAACAGCCTACATTGTTGAGAATACTACTGACATTAAATATTTAGACAAAAAAGCAAGTACAGATGTTCTTGAAAGTTTTGGAATTATCTATGAAAATTTAGAGACCAATACAAAAAAAATACTGACTGTTTGCGAATCTTTAAAGCCTGACTTTATTTTCAAAAAATTCAGTGCCAAAATCAAATCGGCAAAAACAATTGCAGATTTACAAAAAGATTCCAAAATTGATTTTGCCATTCGTCAGCATTTAAAATTTAACCTGGAATCCTTTTACAATCTAATTGTAAAAGAACAATTTCCTCTATCTGCCAATATGAGTGCAGAAAAGGATTTTTATCGTTGGAGAGTCAACACAACTCCGTTAGATTTTGAACCTCAAATTCAATTTGATAAACATCAAGAAGGAATTACTTATACCTTATCTTTAAAAGAAAACGAAACTTCATTTTTACCAATGAATAAAAGTGTCGATATCCTTCTGGACGAACCGGGCTGGTTAGTTATCGATAAAAAATTAGGACAGTTAAAAGACCTTAATTCTAAAAAGCTTCAGCCTTTTTTAAAGAAGAAATCAATCGAAATACCTTCAAAATTAGTTGATAATTATTTTAAGAATTTTATTCCTGAAATAGCCAAAAAAATCGACATCGATGCGACTGGTTTCGAAATTGAACTTCGGGACAAAATTATTTCCTGTACCATTCAGCCTGTTTATGATTTCTTTAAAAACTGCTATTACCTCAACCTTTATTTTGATTATAACGGCTATTCATTTGACGCTAGTAAAACTAAAAAGACCCATTCATTTGTTGATTTTGGCATTATCAATGAGCCAAAAATAATTCAGTTTAAACGAAGTGTTGAAGAGGCTTTGTATACAGACAAATTACTTGAACTTGGTTTACTAAAAATCAAAAATAATTTATTTGGATCGAATTCAGAGGCTGAAATTCATGATCCTTATGCCAATATTCAATTTGTTATTGATCGCAAAGAAGAGCTGGAAAGTTTAGGTTTTATCATCCAAAATCTGAAATTAGAAAGCAAAGAAATCATTACTGATAGTCATACTGTTTTTGCTTCAAAAGAAGAAACAAAAGAAGATTGGTTTGACATCAAAATAATAATTAGTGTTGGAATTTTTACGATCAATTTCAGTGAAATTATTCCGAATATAAAAAGCAAAGAAAGACTCTTTTTATTGCCTGACGGAAACTACTTTCTGATTCCGCTGGAATGGCTCAGTAAATACAGTTCGCTGGCCAAATTAGCCAAAACAGAAAATGAAAATCTTCTTTTGCGTAAAAGTAATTTTACCGCTTTAGATACGATTCCCGAAATTAAAAATGATGTCATTCAAAAAGCAGAATATACCGCTTCTGATTTGCTGAAAGCAACTTTAAGACCTTATCAGATTGAAGGTGTAAAATGGCTTTTAGGTCACTTCAATTCGAATTTAGGAGCTTGTCTGGCTGATGATATGGGACTTGGTAAGACATTACAAACTCTGGCCGTACTGGTTGCTGTACAAGAACAATTAGGTTTTACAACTAAAACCTCAAATTTTGATTTGTTTGCAAACGAAACTACTATTGAAAGAGAACCGTTAAAAACGCTAATTGTTTTACCTTCTTCATTGGTTTTTAACTGGCATAATGAAGCTGCAAAATTTACACCGCATTTTTCAAAAATGCAATATGTTGGTAATGACAGGAAACTGTTAGCAAACAGATTAGCCTCAACAGATTTGATTTTTACCAGTTATAGTATTGTACATCGAGATATTTCAATTTTAGAAAAATACAATTTCCGTTATTTAATTTTAGACGAGAGTCAATACATAAAAAATAAAAATTCTAAGATTTTTAAAGCCATTAATAAAATAAATACGGCTCATAAAATCGCACTTAGTGGTACGCCTATCGAAAACTCATTGGACGATTTATGGTCCCAAATGCAATTTATAAATCCGGATATTTTGGGAACCTATAATTTTTTCGCAGAAAACTTTAAAATTCCGATTGAGAAAAAGCAGGACGAGAATAGTTTAGCTGAATTGAAAAATTTGGTTCAGCCTTATATTTTGCGACGAACAAAAGAACAGGTTTTAAAAGATTTACCGGAATTAACAGAGCAGATTTATTATTGTGATATGGATCCTGAACAGGAAAAATTATACGAGCAAGAAAAATCAAAAGCTCGTAATTTCCTATTAAAAACAGATGGAACAAGTCCTGATAAAATTAGCATTATCAATACTTTGATGAAGTTAAGACAGCTGAGTAATCATCCAAAAATGGTTGATCAGGAGTCGGAAATTGATTCGGGGAAATATATTGCCGTCACTAATTATCTCGAAAATTTAGTTAAAGGAAAACAAAAGACTATCATTTTCAGCTCCTTTGTTACTAATTTGAATTTTTACACAGATTGGTGTAAGGAAAACAAAATACAGTATTGCGAAATTACAGGCGAAACTCCAGCCGGTAAAAGAGAACAACAGGTAAAACAATTTCAGGAAAAAGAAGAGCCTTTATTATTTTTTATTTCACTTAAGGCCGGTGGCGTTGGGTTGAATATCACCAAAGCTTCTTATGTTTTATTTTTAGATCCGTGGTGGAATCCTTTCGCAGAAAAACAAGGAGTTGGACGAGCGCACCGAATTGGACAATTAAACAAAGTAAATGTTATCCGCTTTATTTCGAAAAATACAGTAGAAGAAAAAATAATCAAACTGCAGGAAAACAAAAAGCTGTTGTCTGACTCGCTTTTGGAGGAAAGTTATATCAACGATGAAATCGAAGTTAATTTGAAATACATACTAGGTTCATAACAAATTGTTCTTAAAACCAATAAAACGTCTTATTTTTCGTTGTATAAATTGTTATATTTACAATCTTGCAAACACTTTGAGTGTCATTTAAACACATAGATACCATAGGTTTTTCTGTTTTTAAAAGAGTGCAAAAGAGAAATATATTTCTCACACATAGCTGACTTTGTGTCTTTAAAATAAGTGAAACGCTTTTTTTTTGCGATTCCATCTATGTTTCTATGTGTTTAACAAATTACGCGTAACGAGTTCATACAACTTAAAAAGATGTCAAAATTTTTGTTTCAAAGTTTACTTTTACTTTTCATTTTTACTTCGGCGAAAGCCCAGGAAGTACAAACCGAAGTTATTCCACCCTATAATATCAAAACTGTTTCATTTATTCAAAATGGAAGTAATGTAGTGCCGATTTTCGAGTTGGGCTCAACATTTCAATTGCAATTTGATGATTTGTTTGGGAATGAAGCCAATTATTATTTTGATGTAATTCATTGCGACTATAACTGGATTCCGACTGACATCCCGAAGACCGATTATGTTCGTGGTTTCGACAATCAGCGAATAACCGACTACTCCAATTCTTTCAATACTTTACAGGCTTTTTCTCATTATCGTCTTTCTTTTCCGAACCAGTTTACCACACAATTGCTAATTTCAGGCAATTATATGTTGCGAATTTTGAACGAAGACAGAGAAGTTGTTTTCTCCAGAAAGTTCATTTTATTCGAAAATCATTCAACAGTTGGGGCTTTAGTAAAACGCAGCCGAAACCTCAGCAATATTGATTACAAACAAAATCTGGAATTTACAGTACTTTCCAACGACATTGTTTTTCAGACGCCTCTGCAGAATGTAAAAGTGCTTTTAATGCAAAATGGAGACTTTAATACTACGATCAAAAATATTCCTCCACAATATACCATTGGTAACCAAATGGTATACAAATATGATAAGGAGACGCAATTTTGGGCTGGAAATGAGTTTTTATATTTTGAAAATAAAGACATTCGCGCGGCGAGTAATAATGTCGCAAAAGTAGGCTCGGCAAACGATATTTACAGTTCCTTTTTATACACCAGCCAGGCGAGGGCAAATCAAATTTATACTTTATATGAAGACGTAGACGGAAATTTTGTTGTGAAGAACATCAATGGTTCCAACCAGGAAATCGAAGCAGATTATGCCTGGGTTTATTTCAGTCTTTCGGCCCCGGCATTTCGTTTAAACAAAGACATTTATATTGTTGGAATGTTCAATAATTACAGCTTATCTCCAGAATATAAAATGGATTATGATGAAAAAAAAGGAGTTTACGAAAAAGCCGTCATGATCAAACAGGGTTTTACCAATTTTGAGTATCGTGTTGCCGATAAAAAGGGCGTGATTGAATATGAAAATGCGATCGACGGTAATTTCTATCAAACAGAAAACGAGTACACTATCCTGGTTTATTACAAACATAGTTCAGATCGATACGAAAGAGTAATTGGAAAAGGAAACGCAAACTCTATAAATATCACCAATTAAAACATTGTTAAAGGATTTCTTTGAACGATTTTTTTTCGTAAGTTTGCATCTATAACACACACATATATACTACGTTAGTATGGTTTCTCAGATTACACGAGGCATAAAAATTTCTGTTTTAACTAGTTTTGAAGGTACTTACTTCAAGAACTACAAGATTCATTTTGCCTTTAGTTATGTAGTTACGATTGAAAACCACAGCAAAGATTCAGTACAATTAACTTCTCGTCACTGGGAAATATTTGACTCTCTTAACGATTTAGAAGTTGTTGACGGAGAAGGTGTTATTGGTAAAAAACCAGTTTTAAAACCTGGAGAAAACCATACTTATAGCTCCGGTTGTTTACTTTCATCTCCTTACGGAGCAATGAAAGGTCATTTTAATATGATCAATTTTACTACTACCAAAACATTCAAAGTTATTGTTCCTACTTTTAGAATGTGTGCTCCTTTTGCTTTGAATTAATTCAACGTTTTATTTCTATTACTTCTTCTTTTGTAATCGCGTAGATCTGATCGTTTTCTTCGGGAATCAAATAAAAGTTACCTGTAAATTCTCCAAAAGAAGGAAAAATCATTTGATTTGGTTTTCTAAAAAAACACGATAAACTCAAAAACTGTCTACCCATTCCCTTCAATTTAACTCCAGGATGAATGTGCCCGCAAAAATTAAATAAATCTGCTCTTTCTGATGGATGATGGGTCAGCAAAAAATCATGAATAATCAATTCGGGATAAACGTCAATATTCAAATCAATATAATACTGTTTTGAAATTATATCGTGATTACCTTCAATCAAAATAATTTTCTGAAAATGTGTTTTTGTCCATTCTGAAAAAAAATTCCATTCATTATTGATTTTGCTGTGGAATAAATCTCCTAAAAAAATAATAGTTTCAGAATCAAATAATTCTAAAACGGCATTTAATCTGGCAAAATTTTCTAAAATAGCCTTTTCAGGAATCGCCATTCCGTGTTTTCTAAAATGTCCAATCTTTCCCAAATGCAAATCAGAAATAAAAAGTATTTTTTTTTCTTGCCAAAAAGCGGCGCCCGATTGGTGTAAAACGAAATTGTGATTGTTGATCGTAATCTTCATATTTTATTCCTTATTTCATATAACTCGCCGTCATCTTTTTAATTCTTTCCTGTAAAGTTTCGCTGGATATTTTTTCTCTAAGACGATCTGTGATTATTGGAAAACTAAATGGCGTTGGCTTTTTGCATTGTTTCCAAACAATATTCTGCCTGTTGATTCTTTCCATTGCCTGAATCAAACGCCCTTCTTCCAATTGATGTTCGAACGTTTCTATAAAAGCCTGCTGCAGCAATAAATTATCAGGCTCGTGATCGCGAAAAACTTCAAAAAGTAATTGCGATCCGCTTTGCAAATGTCTTGTTTTTATTGGTTTTCCCGGCATTCCTGTAAAAACCAATCCTGCAATAACAGCAATATCCCTAAATTTTCTGCGCGCCATTTCGGTTGAATTGAGGCTTTTTTGCAAATCATGATGAACATATTCTGTTGTAAATAAATCATTATCAAACACCGCTTCCATATCAATTTCCTGATCCGATAACAGCTCAAATCCGTAGTCATTATACGCCAAAGAAAATGTAATCGGCGAAAGCAAACTAATGCGATATGAAATCAAACTTGCCAATGCTTCGTGCACATAACGCCCTTCAAAAGGATAAAAAATAGCATGAAAACCTTCACGCGTTTTAAAGGTTTCTATTAAAAATTCATCGTCACTAGGAACTATACTTTCTTTTCGTTGTCTTTCAAAAAGTGGTTTCAATGCTTTTAATTCAGGTGATAAACTTTCTGTATTTGCGGCATACAATTCCTCGCGCAGCAATTCGCTCATTTGTGCAGATAAAGTCATTCGCCCGCCCATCCAGCTTACAACTCGAGAAGCTTTTTTCGGATCTGCTTTTCGAACCAAAACCTGCATATTCTTCACACGAAATAATTCCAGTCTTTTTCCGGCAAAGGTAAAAACATCTCCGGGTTGTAATTTTGAAGCAAACCATTCTTCAATCGAACCAATATAACCGCCACTTAAAAACTTAACGTTTAGCGCCGCATCGCCAACAATTGTCCCAATTTGCATTCGATGATGCATCGCAATAAGTCGGCTGTTGATTTTAAAACGTCCGTCTTCTTCAATCTCTACTTTTTTATATTCATCATAAGCTTGTAAACTCTGACTTCCATTGGTAATAAAATTCAAAATCCAATTCCAATTTTCTTTAGTAATATTTTGAAAGCAGAAGGTTTGTTTGACTTCTTCAAAAATTTCATTTGGAAAAAATCCATCTGAAACCGCTAAAGTATTGAGATATTGTACCAACACATCCCAACTATTCAGATATGGCATTCGATCTTCGACGACCGTTTTGGCAACCGCTTTTTTCAACACCGAAGCCTCAATCAATTCCATCGCATGTGTAGCGAGAAAATAAATAACACTTTCTTTTCCAGGCTGATGACCGCTTCTTCCGGCTCTTTGTAAAAATCGCGCGACACCTTTTGGCCCGCCAACCTGAATAATCGTTTCAACAGGAGCAAAATCAACACCAAGATCTAAACTTGACGTACAAACAACCACTTTTAATTCTTCATCTCTTATGGCATTTTCTACCCATAAACGTGTTTCTCTGCTTATACTTCCGTGATGCATTGCCATATCGCCGGCAAATTCAGGATATTTTTCTAAAAGTGCCTGAAACCACATTTCGCAAGCGGAACGCACATTGGTAAAAATTAAAGTTGTTTTACTTTTTCTGACGATTTTCGCCACCTCATCAATCAAGTGCAACCCCATGTGCCCGCGCCATGGGTAACTCTCCATTTTTTCTGGAAAGATTGATTCTATTTTTATTTTTTTGTTGATATGTGCTTTAATTAAAACCGAATTTTCATACGCCTCAGAATTAACTCCTAACAATACTTGTCGCGCTAATTCGAGATTTCCAATGGTGGCGGAAATTCCCCAAATTTTCATTTTTGGTGCAACTGTTTTTAATCTTGATAAAGCCAGTTCCATTTGTACACCGCGCTTTGTACCTAATAATTCATGCCATTCATCAACAACAATAGCAGAACAATTGGCAAAAGTTTTAGCAAACTCTTTTGAGGCTAAAAGCAGCTGTAAACTTTCAGGAGTTGTAATAAGTAAATCCGGCATTTTTTTGCTCTGTTTTGTTCTTTCACTTTGCGAAGTATCTCCGGAACGAATTCCAACAGTCAACGGCAAATCTAAATCTGTAATAATTCGTTCAGCAGCTTGCTTTATTTCTACAGAAAGGGCTCGCAAAGGCGTAATCCAGATTGCTTTTAATCCGTGTTTGTGCTTCGTTTTATAATCAGGATTTGTTTTGATGTAATCGAGAACGATAGGAAACCATAAGGCATAAGTTTTTCCGCTGCCGGTTGGAGCGTTTAACAAACCGTTTTTGCCTTGCAGAAATGCAGTCCAGGTTTGGGTTTGAAATGGAAAAGATTTCCATCCCTGATCCTTGAACCAAGTTTCTGCAATTGTGTATAGTCCTTCTCTGTTCATTTTTTTTATACGATTCAAAGTTGCAAAGGCTCAGAGGGACAAAGT
Source organism: Flavobacterium sp. LAR06 (assembly GCF_041946075.1). Taxonomy (NCBI): domain Bacteria; kingdom Pseudomonadati; phylum Bacteroidota; class Flavobacteriia; order Flavobacteriales; family Flavobacteriaceae; genus Flavobacterium; species Flavobacterium sp. LAR06. Next base: position 18,659 of record NZ_JAUTYT010000023.1, read on the forward strand.
TTAGCTGTTTCTTAAAGTTTTTTTTTCTTTGAAACTCTGTTGCTTTGAATCTCTGAACCTTTTACGAAATCATACTTTTTAAATCTTCAATTGAATTGGCGTCTTCAATTTTTTTATCGTGTCGCCATCTTAAGATTCTTGGAAATCTTGTTGCAACACCGCTTTTATGTCTTTTGGAAAGTGCTATTCCTTCAAAACCAATTTCGAAAACTAATTTTGGCGTTACACTTCGAACTGGGCCAAAACGTTCTAAAGTATTTTTTTTGATAAAATCATCCACTTTCCTGAATTCTGCATCCGTTAAACCGGAATAGGCTTTCGCGAAAGTGACCAGTTCTTTTTCCTCTTTTTCATTTATTTGCCAAAGTGCAAAAGTATAATCGGTAAAGAGATTCGATCTTCGTCCATGACCGCGCATCGCATAAGTCAAAACGGCGTCGATTACCAAAGGTTCAATTTTCCATTTCCACCAATCCCCTTTTTTCCGTCCAACCTGATAAGTTGAATCGTTGCGTTTTATCATCAAACCTTCACTTTTCATTTCACGCGCACGCATCCTTTCGGCTGCGACATCTTCCCAGGAATGAAGCAAAACTCTTTCTGATAATTGAAAGCTTTTAGTTTTATCTTTTATCGAATCGTATAATTGCTCTAATAATAATCTACGTTCTGAATAAGGTAAATTTCTAATATCCTGACCTTCCCATTCTAAAATATCATATGCTTTTAAAATTACGGGAACTTTTTCGAGTAAACTTACTGATAGTGTTTTGCGTCCAATTCGGGTTTGCAAATCATTAAAAGTTCCGATTTCTCCTTCGGGAAAAGCTAAGATTTCAGCATCAATGACAGTTCCGTTTGGAATCAAATTAACAAAAGATTGAAACTCCGGATATTTATCGGTAACCATCTCCTCGCCTCTTGACCAGACGTAAATTTCGCTTTCTCGGATGATCGTCTGTGACCTGATTCCATCCCATTTATGTTCGACGGACCAATCTTCGGGATTTCCTAAATTATCAACCTCGCCTTCAATTGGATACGCCAGATAAAACGGATAGGGTTTCGATAAATAATCGCTGTCCTTTTCATCCAAAATCAATTCCTGAAAAGTGATGGTGTTGGGATCCCAATTCCCCATTAATTTGTATGCCAAAGCATCTTCATCAACATCTTCTGCTTTTGATAAAGCTCTGGTCATTAATTTTTGGCTTACGCCGATTCTAAAACTTCCTGTAATTAATTTGGTAAAAACAAAACGTTCGTAATAATTTAACGCCAGCCAGTTATCCTGTAAATATTCCTTTTTCTCCGGATCTGATTTCTTTTTTAAGGCAATAATTTCCTGAAGATATTCGGTTAAACTTTTGTCAGAATGTTCTTTTGTAGTGGGAATTATCAACGCAATCGTTTCTGCCAAATCGCCCACAATATGATAACTTTCTTCAAAAAGCCATAGTGGAATATTAGCCAATTCATTTGCCCAAATTCGCAATAAAGTTGTATTAACCGGTCTCGGCGGACGACGGTGCGACAGAATAGCAATCGTCCATACTTTATCTTCCTGCGATGCATTTTTAAAATACGTCGTCAAAGCATCCACTTTTACATTCGTTTTATTTGAACTGTCTAGCGTTTTTATAAGTTGGGCAAAGTTTTTCATTGTTGGATTTCTTTTTCTACTTCAACTTCCTTTTCCATTTCTGCCGCTTCTCCTTCATATTGTGTTTTCTCCGTTCTGGCATCGTAACCCAATTCTCTTAGATATTTAGAAAAAATATCGGTATAACCGTGCGTGCAAATTATTTTTTCTGCGCCAGTTGCTTTTATACTATCCAATAATGAAAACCAATCGCAATGGTCGCTCAAAACAAAACCTTTGTCAATCGCGCGTCTGCGTCTGGCTCCGCGAAAAGCCATCCACCCACTAGCTGAACCGGTCACAAACGGAGTCATTTTTCTGATCCAGATACTTCCATGCGCGCTTGGCGGTGCGAGGACGATATTTCCCAATAAATCTTCTTTTTTAGTTTCACGTGTTACTAATGTTGTAGGTGGAAAATCAACCATCGGGCGTAAAACATTTGTCATGTTTTCGATAGCGCCATGTGTATAAATCGTTCCGATATCAGTATCAAGATATTTTAAGAGTCTTTGCGCCTTACCGAGAGAATATCCAAAAAGAATAGATGTTTTTCCTTCTGCTTTATTTTCTGCCCACCAATTATTTATTTCTGTAATTACTTCAACTTGTGGCGTCCAGTTAAAAGCCGGTAAACCAAAAGTACATTCGGTTATAAAAGTGTCACATTTTACAACCTCATAGGGAACCGAGATACCATCATCTTCGGTTTTATAATCGCCCGTAAAAACCCAAACTTCTCCTTTATGTTCTACCCGAATTTGAGAACTTCCAATAATATGCCCGGCAGGGTGCAGAGAAAATTTCACATTGTTGATTACAAAGGTTTCACCCCATTCTTTTCCCGTAACATTTATTTCGCCCAACCGATGTCGAATTATCGGGATATTAGTATGGTGTGTTATATAATTTTGATGTCCCCAGCGTGCATGGTCAGAATGTCCGTGCGTAATGATAGCGTTTTTTACCGGCCGCCATGGATCAAGATAAACATCAGCTTGTTGGCAGTAAATTCCGTTATCGTTAAAAGCTAAGAGTGGGATGTTCATATTGTCATCATTTTTAATATTGATAAACCTTTTTGGCACATTTTGGCACATTCCATCAAATTTAACTATTTACCACTCAAGCCGTTTTACAGTTTCACTGGATTAGTTTATTAAATTTCAACTTTTTAATATTGTATTGTGATATAATCAAATTATCATTTGTACTTTTGTCAAAAATTAGACATTTCGTAATTTTAAAATAATTTATCCCATGTTAAAAGGATTCTTTCATGTACCAAAAGCGGTAAACGAACCTGTAAAAGGTTATGCACCAAACTCGCCAGAAAAAGCAGCTGTTCAGGCAGCTTACACTACAATGTGGAACTCAAAAATTGATGTACCATTATACATTGGAAGTGAAGAAATCAAAACTGGAAATACAAAAACAATTTCAGCTCCACACGATCATAAACATATCGTTGGAACCTATCATTTAGCTGAAAAACAACATATTGAAAAAGCGATTGCAAATGCTCTTGAATCAAGAACTGCATGGGCAAACATGGCATGGGAACAACGTGCTGCTATTTTCTTAAAAGCTGCTGAACTTATTGCAGGTCCATACAGAGCTCGTATCAACGCTGCTACAATGATTGGACAATCTAAAAATATTCACCAGGCAGAAATTGATGCTTCTTGTGAATTAATTGACTTTTTACGTTACAACGTAGAGTTCATGACACAAATTTACAACGATCAGCCAAAATCTGATTCTTCTGTTTGGAACCGTTTAGAATACAGACCTCTTGAAGGATTTGTTTATGCTATTACTCCTTTCAACTTTACTGCTATTGCTGCAAACCTTCCTGCAAGTGCTGCTATGATGGGTAACGTTGTAATCTGGAAGCCAAGTGATAGCCAGATTTTCTCTACAAAAATCATCATCGAAGTTTTCAAAGAAGCTGGTGTTCCTGATGGCGTTATCAACGTTGTTTTTGGAGACGCTTTAATGATTACGGATACTGTTTTAGCAAGCCGTGACTTCGCTGGAGTTCACTTTACAGGATCAACTCACGTATTTAAAGATATCTGGGCTAAAATTGGTGCAAACATCCACAACTATAAAACATATCCAAGAATCGTTGGAGAAACTGGTGGTAAAGATTTTATCATTGCACACCCAAGCGCTAACGTAAAACAAGTGACCACAGGTATTACTCGTGGTGCATTTGAATTTCAAGGACAAAAATGTTCTGCAGCTTCAAGAGCTTATATTCCACAAAGTTTATGGCCAGCTGTAAAAGAACAATTAATTGCTGATGTAAAATCTATGAAAATGGGTTCTCCTGAAGATTTTGGAAACTTTATTACAGCAGTTATTCACGAAGGTTCTTTTGATAAATTAGCTAGTTATATCGACCAGGCTAAAAAAGATGCTGACGCAGAAATTATTGTTGGTGGAAATTATGATAAATCTGTAGGTTACTTTATTGAGCCAACAGTTATTGTAACTACAAACCCAAAATATACTACAATGGAAACCGAATTATTCGGACCAGTAATTACTATATACGTTTACGAAGATGCAAAATGGGAAGAGACTTTAGAATTAGTTGATACTACTTCTGAGTACGCTTTAACAGGAGCTGTATTTAGTCAAGATCGTTATGCTATTGAAGTAGCTACTACGAAATTGCAAAATGCTGCTGGTAACTTCTACATCAACGATAAACCAACAGGAGCTGTTGTTGGAATGCAGCCTTTTGGTGGAGCAAGAGCTTCAGGAACTAACGACAAAGCAGGTTCTGCATTGAACTTATTGCGTTGGGCTTCTCCAAGAACAATCAAAGAAACTTTTGTAACTCCGGAAGATTACAGATATCCTTTCTTAGGATAGTCTTAAAGTTGGAAAGTCGAAAGTCTTAAAGTCAATATAAAGCCGAATCTAAATTTAGATTCGGCTTTTGTTTTTTTCTTATTTCCAGATCGGAATTTTTACAAAACTATCATTATACCATTTTACTTTTAATGGTTCTGTTACATCTTTAATGCTTTCATCACTAACTTCTTTTACTGTTCCATAATTTAACTGAGAAAAGGCATTCTTATTAACATTAAGCACAACAACTAAACGACTCCCTTTATTTAATTGTTTACTGACCAAATGTGTATTCGAAAAAGAAATGACTTCTATTTGGTTTGATTTTAATAAATTTCTCGCTGTAATATCTTTAGCATAACTGGCTCGTCCTAAAAAATAAGACAGATGAAAATATTCTCCATTTGACATTAACTCATATAAAGTAACTCCAATATCCAGATCATTCTTATTGATGCTCACTTTTATTTCTCCTAAGAAGGAACCATTAATTAACATTGATTCTTTTAATGGATCACTAACAAAAACATATCCGCTTGTGGTATCAATTTCTTTTCTAATAATAGGATCTGGATAATAGTCGTTATTTTGTGTTTGCCTGTCGGCAAAATTAACTTCTTGTGATAAATAATCTTTTTCACCTGGCATTCTGGGATCCAAAGAATAGAATTTTCCTGATTTTTTATTCGTTAAATACATTTTTAGAAAACCATTCGTCATTTTATCTAAAGAGGGAGCGCTTCGCCACTCGCTTGCTCCCATTACTTCATAATTAATTTTGTCTTTCAACATTTCCGGCTTTGTTCCATTTTTCAGAATATAATCAAACCATTGATACGTTATTTTTTTAATATCGATTAGGGCTGTTGAATCAACTTTGTAATCACGCAATTCAATTTTCCCTCCAATTTGAGTACCAAAATGATCGTACGGTCCAATTATTACATACACCGGAGTTTTTGGATTGTATTTCTGAAGTTCTCGTATGTAATACAAACTTGAATTTTGAGAATCATTATAATAGCCATCAAAAGCTAAAACAGGAATGTTTATTTGTTCAAAATCTTCTTTATAAGGTGCCATTTTTTGCCAATATTCGTCAAATGAAGGATGCTTTATCCATCTTTGAAAATGTCGATTTGGACTACCATCAATACTATCCATTCTTTTATAAGCAACTCCGGTTTCCCACCATTTAAATAGCATTTTTCTAAATCGCTGCCTGTCATTTCCCGCAATTGTATCCAGATATTTATTATTCCCAACATAAAACGACCATTCATAATTGGGATTTACAAAAATGTTATTTTCCATCGGAAGCCCCATTCCTGGTCTATTAGCAACATATGGAACAATCGTTTTTAATGCCGGATGCATCTTTTTGCAAGCCGCCCACTGTGTATATCCGTTATAACTGCCACCATACATCCCTACACTTCCGTTACACCAATCTTGTTTACTAATCCAATCTATTACATCGTATGCATCATTGGCATCGTTTTCATAAGGAAATATTTCATCAGGACTAAATCTTTTCCCTCGTGAATAAGCAATAACACCAACGTAATCTTTATCTACTGCTTCTTTTAAGGATTTAATATCTCTCCCTTTATCTCTTACATAAATAGTATACTGCAATATCACAGGTTTCGGAACGGAAACTCCTTTTTTTCGAACTACAATTGCTGATATAAAAGCACCATCTCGTGTTTTAATCATTACACTATCCTGAATATTATAAGCGCTTTTTAAATCTTCTGATTTTGTTGCACTAGTTTGCTGTGAGAATGTATTTGATACTAATAAGATAAGAAATACAAAATTTAAAATTGTTTTCATTGAATCCTTTTATAGTTAGTCCACTAAATTTCATTACTGTTTTTGAATTTGACCGCTTGACGATTTGAAACTTTTAGTAACTCGCCTGAATTTAGCGTCAATTCCAGTCCGCATCCAACTGTTCTTTTAACTTCCTGGATGTAATTTATATTTACAATTTCGGTTCTATTTATTCTGAAAAAAATACCTTCATCTAATATTTCTTCCCATTGACGAAGAGAACGTCTTTGAAGTGCTTTTTTCCCCTGAAAATAAAGTCTGGTGTAATTTTCAAGCGATTCGATTAAGTAAATTTCATTCACTTGAACAAAAAACCGTTTTTCCCCATCCTTAATGAAAATTTTACGATTGTTTGCTAGTGAATTCGGAGCAGGTTTTAAGTTTATCGTATTTCTTATTTTTTCAATTGCTTGTGCGAAACGTTCTTCCCGTATAGGTTTCATTAAATAATCTAAAGCATTTACTTCAAATGCCTGCACAGCATACTGATTAAAAGCGGTTGTAAATAGCACAGCTGGTACATGGTCTAAAGATTCTAATAAATCGAAACCAGATTTTTCGGGCATCTGAATATCTAAAAAAATTAAATCAGGCCTACTTGTCTCAATTAAATCTTTTGCATCATCAGCATTTTCTGCCTCACCTATTAAAACAAAATCTTCATACGCCAATAAAGTTCTTTTCAGTTCTTCGCGTGATAAACGCTCATCATCTACTATTATAACTTTTATCTTTTTCATTTTGTTGGAAGTAAAATTGTTGCCAAAACCGTTTCATCATTGATCTCTTTAATTTCAAATGAAGCATTTCCGTTATACTGTAGTTTTAATCGTTCTTTCAGATTATTTAAACCTATGCCGCAATCTTTTATTTCGCTACTTAGGTTACCTGAGTTTTGAACGCTAATTTTTATAAATTTATTTTCCATTTCAACTTTTACAGTAATAAAACCACCGCTTTTTCTCTTTTCAATTCCGTGTTTAATTGCATTCTCAACCAGAGTCTGAATACTTAACGGCAAAATCAAATGTTTTGATAAGTTTACACTTGTTTCAATTTTCGTCTGCAAACGTTCCTCAAACCGGATTTTCTCTAATTCAAGGTAATCCAGGACAAGATCAATCTCCTCAATTAATGGTATCAATCTTCCAACATTATTATTTAACGAATTTCGCAACAACTCAGACAATAAATCAATTGCTCTTCTTGCTGAATCCGGATTTTCTAAAATCAAAAATTTTATATTATTCAATGAGTTAAAAAAGAAATGCGGATTTAGCTGTGTGCTCAAATTGTTCAATTGTGCTTCTTTCATCATAAGCGACAATCGGGCATTTTCTTTTACCGTTTCTATTTCAAGTCTGGAATAATGATACAGATGATAAGCCAAAACCCAAATAGACATTAATCTTGTACCTGTTATAAAAACTTGCAATTGCGTGAATTTCAAAAATTCTAAAAACGAAATAGGGCTACTTTTTAAAATAATTAAACGAACCAGATAAAGCTTAGCAACAATTAAAAGCATATAAAATAAAGAAAGTACCAAAACACTCATTGCAATTCTTGGAACTAACCTTTTTAGACTTAATTTATTCCATCCATTTTTTAAAGCAAAGTTTCTGTAAATATGTGTCAGTGCAATACCAATTGTAACGTCAAGTATTAAATCGGCTATACCAATTTTCCATATAAAAGTACCCCCAAAAAAAGCCGATAATCCCCAATACAAGGAAGTTGTAATCCAGCCAATTAATTGGATTGTCCAATATGTCGATATTCTTGTAATTCTTTTCAATACAAAAGTTTTTAAGTGTTGTTGTAAAGATATTCCTCTAATTAAGATTGAACAAATAAAAGTACATGAGCGGAAAATATCAGATGATGAATGAGTTTTTTTGTTTCAAGTTTCAAGTTTTGCTAGACTAAATAAAAAAGCCGAGTCTAAAATAGATTCGGCTTTTTTATTTATAATTATTGCTTTTATTTAGTTTCTTCAAGATATAAATTGGCTATTTTTTCTAAATAATCTTCTGAGCGAAAGCCTTTCGAGTTGGTTAAAATAATTGCAGTAACATCATCTTTATGATAAATAATTAACCCCGATTTTACATCAGCTTGCGCAGAAATGATTTCACATGAATCCTTTTGAGGTATCATTAATTTTATCAATTTACTAATTAATACACTATTACTTTCCTCTTTTTCAAACGAGCTTAGGTTGATATTACGAAGAAACGAATTCCTATTTTTATTCGGAATTCGTTTATCATGAACCTGAGAAGTTTCGGCTTTGTCGACAGCTAAAGGCGATTCTATAAATCTCGAAGGCTCTTCATAAACAATATCTTGTTTTCTTTTTTGAGAAAACAGATTGATCGTGTTCATTAAAATCAGGATGACGATTACATTTTTAATTGTTGTTTTCATTTCGGTTATTTTAGTTTATTATAAGAGGATTTCACTTTAGTAGATTCATTAGAAATGCTATTACTACAAGGATAAGTTTGACCATAAAATATTTTTAAGCGAATATAATTCCAGAATGATTTTGCAATTGCGCCCGCATACAGAAAGTCCGTTACAGCATTCAAATAATAAAATCGGATCAAAAGTAAATTCGTATGCTGAAACGCTGTTTTTGAGAGCAAAAACTCATTATTTATCGGCATCAATAAAGCGTGCTACTATATTTTGCTATCTTGCTTCCAATTAAAATAGCATATGATTTTTTTTAAAAATATTGATTTAAAAAGAATAGGATTTCACTTTTTATATTGGACATTTTTTTTATTCTTTTACGTTTCGAATAAATCTGACAATGAAGGTTATTACGAATATATTGTGACTTATTGTTGGAAAATTTCAGCGCAGGCAACATTTGGATATGGTCTGATTTATTGGATTATTCCTGAAACATTAAATAAAAAAAGATCTTTACTTTTTATAATCTCCTCCTTTAGTTGGTTTTATCTGGTATTTGCTCTTTTAATGATATTTAAATATTTTTATCTCGAACCAAAATTCCCTGGCTTTTTTGATGATTGGCTTGGTCATAAAATGACAATTCCAGAAAGATTAACTTCATTTAAATTAATGCTTAGAGAATTCTCTTTTCTTACTTACCCGGTTATTATCTTAGGTTTTATAAGTTTTAATCGCAAACAGCAGCGTCTTTTAAAATTGGAAGAAGAAAAGAAATCAATGGAATTGAAGGTTTTAAAAAACCAATTGAATCCACACTTTCTATTTAACACTTTAAACAATCTGTATACTTTAACGCTAAAAAAAGATGATAAAGCACCTGAGGTAATTGCGAAATTATCTGAGATCCTTGATTTTGTTCTGTATCGATGCAACGAAGATTATGTTTCGATTGAAAAAGAAATTGCCTTAATCGAAAATTATATCGTGCTGGAAAAACTCCGCTACAGCGAAAACCGATTAGATGTTTTGTTCACCAAAAATATTCAGGAAAATGCCAAAATTTCTCCTTTAATTATTCTGACATTCATAGAAAATGCTTTTAAACATGGCGTGGTTAATGAAACTGAAAAAGCAACAATTCGCCTGAAATTGGAAAGCAACAAACAACAAATCATTTTTAGAATTGAGAATACAAAGCCTAAAAATGAGTTTTCGAAAATTTCTGATAAATCAAAAATTGGATTAATAAATGTTCAAAAACAGCTGGATTTATTATATCCAAAAAAACATCAATTAGAAATTGAAGAAACACAAACTAATTATACCGTCAAACTTTATCTTACTCTTTAATCGTAAATTATATCGCTAACCTTATGAAAAAACAATTATTTAATCTCTTTTTACTTTGTTCATTTATAACAGCAAACAGTCAATCTAAAACCATCGATACTTTGGTTGATGTTGGCAATCATAAATTGCACTTCAAGATTGTAAAAGGTACCGGGATGCCGATACTTTTTGATTCCGGAGGAGGAAATGACGGATCAGTTTGGAATTCTATTTTAGAGAAAACCTCAGAGATTACAAAGGCTACCTTAATTACCTACGACCGTGCGGGTTTTGGACAAAGTACTATTGATACTTTGCAGACTGATGAATCTAAACACGGCATTATGAGCAGCATTGAAGATTTAGAAATCGGTTTAAAAAAATTGGGATACGATAAAGATATCTTATTAGTTTCGCATTCTTACGGAGGCTTCCTTTCAACACTTTATGCTTCAAGACATCCTAAATTGGTAAAAGGAATTGTTCTGATTGACGTGAATCATAATTATTATGAAGATGGTGTGATCGAAAAAGAAGTCGCTACGCAGGATAAATTAATTGAGCAATGGAAGATCAATAATAAAGGCACTTATTTTATGGCGAAAACTATTCTTGAAACCGTCAAAATAATGAGTAAAATTTCAATTCCGCAGAGTATTCCGGTTGTGGATTTTGTAAACGGAATTCCTTTCTTGAAAAAACCTGAAGAAATCGAGCGTTGGAAAGAGTGTCATAGAATTTTTGTAGCAAACAATCCTAATGTGACTGGCATTACGGCACATGATTGCGGTCATGGCATCTGGGTAGGAAATCCGCCTTTGGTAATAAATACAATAGCAAAGCTGTATGCTAATTCTTCTAAACAAAAAGCAGAAATTCAAGAGCGTGCCTTGCAATATGCGATTACAGCCTGTAATGAAGAAAAAGCTAAAGATCTGGCTGAAGACTTGGCTTTTAATCATTCCGAAGATGATTTGAATACTTGGGGTTATCAATTATTAGGAAAGAATGAGAACCAAAAAGCAGCCGAAGTTTTTAAACTTAATATTCTCTTGAATCCTGCTAGCGCAAATGCCTATGACAGTTATGGAGAAGCTCTTTTAAAAATTGATCAGAAAGAAGAAGCAATTAAAATGTATAAAAAATCGATCAAACTAAATCCTGAAAATAAAAATGGCAAGGAAGTTTTAGAAAGAATAGCCAAAGACACTTCAAAACCGCTAAATTAGATTTTAAATATTTATTCTTGTTGAATGAAACACAAATGCATTATTGTTGACGACGAACCTTTAGCAAGAGAATTAATTGCTTCACATTTAGCTCATTTCGAAAGTTTTGAATTAATCGATTCTTTTGACAATGCGCTTAAGGCTTACTCTTTTCTGGAAACAAACACTGTCCATTTAATTTTTCTGGATATTGAAATGCCTTTATTGAAGGGAAATGATTTCTTGAAAAAACTAAAAAATCCACCCAAAGTAATTTTTACAACGGCCTATAGAGAATATGCAATCGAAGGATACGAACTCAATGTGATTGATTATCTTTTAAAGCCCATTACTTTTGATCGCTTTTTTGTTTCAGTCGAAAAATTCAAACAGATGCAGCTTCCAAAAAAGGAAATTACTTCAACAACTGAAGATCACATTTTTGTGACAAGCGGCAGTAAAAACATTAAAATAATTTTTGATGAGATTTTGTACATTGAAAGTTTGAAAGATTACATTACGATTCATCTTGAAAATAGTACATCCCATCATATAAAACAGAATATTTCGATTTTTGAAAAACTATTAGATTCAAATTTTATTCGCATTCATCGCTCTTTTATTATTCAGACTAAAAAACTAACGGCGTATTCTAAAAATGATGTAGAAATAAATAATGTAGAAATTCCGATTGGTAATAGTTATAAAGAAAACTGGCTGGATTATTTAAACACAGCTGTTTTAAAATAAAAAACAAAAGCCGAATCTAAATTTAGATTCGGCTTTTACTTTTTATAAGTCCCATCAACCTGAGACTTGAAACAAAAAAACTTTTTCTAAGGCTGAAACTTCAAAGGTAGATGCACGACTTTTTTGGTTTCAAAAAACTCATCTTCAAAAATATCAGCCAAATCATATAACGTTGCTTTCGGAAAAGCCGCTAATTCTTCAGTTAAATCTCCACCTTTAAGATAAAGGATTCCATTTTTCAAAGTATGTTTATGTTGTTTTTTGATTTTATCTTTTATCCACGAAACAAAATCAGGCATATTGGTCACTGCACGGCTTACGATAAAATCGAAATCTCCTTTTACCAATTCAGCACGTTTTTGCTCTGCTTTTACGTTCTTTAATTCTAAGGCATCAACAACACCCTGAACCACTTTTATTTTCTTGGCAATAACATCAATTAGATAAAAACGCGTTTCCGGAAAAAGAATAGCTAACGGAATTCCAGGAAATCCGCCGCCCGTTCCCACATCCAAAACAGTTGCACCTGGCTCAAACTTCATAATTTTTGCGATTCCAAGCGAATGCAAAATGTGTTTTGTATATAAGGCATCAATATCTTTTCTAGAAATTACATTGATTTTTTCATTCCAGTCGTGGTATAAAAAGTCTAATTTTTGAAATTGTTCGATTTGAAGATCGGTCAAATCCGGAAAATATTTCAATATCTCATCCATTGCTCTAAATTTTTAACAAAAGTACTACTTTACGATTGAAATATTTAACTCAATTTTGCAAATTGAGAATTTATAATAATTACCTTTGAAACCTATTTAAAATAATTATGAATAACACTGCACCTACATTTGCAAGGCAAGACAATCTGAAATTTTTCAGAACACTTAACTCTCGGGTAAACAATTACTTCAAAGAGAATAATATTCAGAAAACTGGAAATTGGAAGTTACACTTAAAAGCGGTTATTCTATTTGCTGTTTTTTTAACACCTTACTTTTTAATCCTTACGCTTGATATGCCATTTTGGGTAATGTTGCTTTTGTCAATCGTTATCGGAATTGGAATGGCTGGAGTTGGAATGAACGTAATGCACGACGGAAATCACGGTTCATTTTCAACTAAAAACTGGATTAACAAATTTATGGGCGGAACTATTTATGTTTTAGCCGGAAACGTTTACAACTGGCAGGTACAACATAATGTATTACACCATACTTATACTAATATTCCCGGACATGACGAAGATTTAGATGCCGGAAGAATTATCCGTTTTACAAAAGATGCAAAATGGCATAGTTTTCACCGTTTTCAACATTATTATTCTGTTTTCTTATACGGATTATTGACTTTCAATTGGGCTATTACAACCGATTTTAAGCAAATGAGAAGTTACCTAAAAAGAAAATTATCATATGGAGAACCAAAAAGCCCAAAAATACTTTGGACAACTTTAATCATCACTAAAGTAATTTATGTTTCTATCTGGATTGTTCTTCCAATGGTTATCGGAATTACATGGTGGAAAGTTCTAATAGGTTTCTTCATCATGCACTATACTGCAGGATTAATTTTAAGTGTTGTTTTTCAATTAGCACACGTTGTAGAAGAAACTACAAATCCATCTCCAAACGAATTAGGTGAAATGGACAATACCTGGGCTATTCACCAATTGTTTACTACTACTAATTTTGCACCTAAAAATGCAATCGTAAACTGGTATACTGGTGGATTGAACCACCAAATCGAACACCATATTTTTCCAAATATCAGTCATATTCATTATGGTAAAATCGCAAAAATTGTAAAAGAAACTGCAAAAGAATGCAACTTACCTTATTACGAATACAGAACCATGACAGATGCCGTAATTGCTCACTTTAAGCATTTGCGTGATCTTGGAATGAAACCTGAACTAGCATAAAAAATCTATTAATAATTAACCTTCCTTAATTAAAGTTGAAATTAAGGACATTCAAAATTTTTATAATGAATCATATTCTTTCGGACAGAATCAACAACTTAGCGACCTCACAAACTTTGGCTATGGCCGCTTTAGCACGCGAATTAAAAGCACAAGGAAAAGATATTATCAGTTTAAGTTTAGGTGAGCCTGACTTCAATACACCAGACTTTATTAAAGAAGCTGTTAAAAAAGCAGTTGACGAAAATTATAGCACATATTCTCCAGTAGAAGGTTATTTAGAGTTGAGAGAAGCAATCTCTAGAAAATTTAAAAGAGACAACGGATTAGAGTACAAACCAACTCAAATCGTAGTTTCTACAGGAGCAAAACAATCATTATACAACATTGCACAAGTAATGTTAAATGATGGTGACGAGGTTATCTTGCCAGCACCATACTGGGTTTCTTATTTCGAAATTGTAAAACTTTCAGGCGGAGTTCCGGTTGAAGTTCCAACTTCTGTAGAAACTGATTTCAAAATCACTCCAGAACAATTAGAAGCTGCAATCACACCAAAAACAAAAATGATGTGGTTCAGTTCACCTTGTAACCCTTCAGGTTCTGTTTACAGCAGAGAAGAGTTAACAGCGCTTGCAAAAGTTTTAGAAAAACACCCAAATATCTACGTAGTTGCTGACGAAATTTATGAGCACATCAATTTCTCAGGAACTTTCTGCAGTATCGGTTCTATTCCTGGAATGTTAGAAAAAACAATCACGGTGAACGGAGTTGCAAAAGCATTCGCTATGACAGGATACAGAATTGGTTACATTGGAGCACCGGAATTCATTGCAAAAGCATGTACAAAAATTCAGGGACAAGTAACTTCAGGAGCAAATTCTGTAGCACAACGCGCTACAATTACTGCTGTAGATGCTGATCCAAGCGTATTAAACCACATGGTTCAGGCTTTCCACACTCGTAGAGATTTAGTAGTTGGATTATTAAAAGAAATTCCAGGAGTAAAAATTAACGTTCCTGAAGGAGCTTTTTACGTATTCCCAGACGTTTCTTCTTTCTTCGGAAAAACATTAAGAGGAACTGAAATTAAAGATGCAAACGACGTTTCAATGTATCTTTTAGCTGAGGCTAACGTAGCAACTGTAACAGGTGACGCTTTCGGAAATCCAAATTGTATTCGTTTTTCTTACGCGACAAGCGACGATATTTTAAAAGAAGCATTACGCAGAATCAAAGAAGCTTTGACTGTATAAAAATATAAAGAGTTTTATTAAAACGGCTTAAGGTTCAAAGTTTCATCACTTTATACTTTAAGCTGTTTTTTTATGTTTATTTTGGGCGTGTTTCGCCGCGGCGAACCGGGCTATCCGTTACAAGTCCTCGCCTGTTCGTTCCTCACGGCTGTGGGCTTTCCACTTCTATCTCTAACCCAAAACGGTCAACGAGAGGTTTCATTTCAAAAGAAACAATTTTAAACTTTAATCCAGTACAGAATAATTCGTAAAAATTCGTGCAATTGGTAGCAAACATAAATCTCAACCTTTCAAAATTCCCATTCTACAATCTTATAAAATGACACTATAATTGTATAAGACACAAGGCTTATTAAAATCCCAACTTTGTATTATACATTAATTAAAAATTAAAAGTTATGATACATACAGAAGAAACCACAACAGAAGCAGTTAATACTTTAGAAGGATTAATTTCTATTTTGGAAGACGGAAAACTAGGATATACCAATGCAGCAGAACATGTTGAAGATCTCATTATCAAAGCTGATTTTTTAGAGTACGCCCGCGAACGCGCCCTATTCATAGTTGAATTACAAGATCAAATCAACAAACTTGGAAAATCGACAGATACTTCTGGCGGAGGTCCATTAGGAGCTTTACACCGTACCTGGATTGACATCAAATCATCTTTTACCGGCGGAGATACTGAAGCAATTATTAATGCTTGTATTACAGGAGAAGAAGCTGCCGTTGAAAAATTCAAAATGGCCCTTGAGAAAAACGAATTGGACGGAAGTCAAATTGCCATTGTTTCAAAACAATTAAACAGCATCCAAAGTACATTGGATAAAATTAAAACGAAAAGATCGTCATAATAATTGATGCTATTTTTTTTGAGAAGAAAACTATCTGGTTCTTAAACTGGGTAGTTTTTTTGTTTTATTAAAACCTGAAATTATCTATTTTTAACTGAATTAATAAGACAAAATATTCTCAAATGAAAAAAGTAATTTTAGATTTAGCGGTAACCTTAGACGGTTTTATCGAAGGCCCAAATGGAGAAATTGATTGGTGTATTCTCGATGATGATATGGATTTTGATCGTTTCTTGTCTGACATAGATACCATTTTTTATGGTCGTATAAGTTTTGATAGCTGGGGTAATTTTCAACCGGAAGCAACCGCAGATCCAACCGAACAAAAACTTTGGGAAGGAGTTCATTCAAAAAAGAAATATGTTTTTTCAAGTCAAAACAGAAAAGATACTAATGCAGTTTTTATAAATTCTGATCTCTCCAATAATGTAAGTGAAATTAAAAAACAGTCTGGAAAAAATATTTGGTTATATGGAGGAGCAAGTCTTATTAAGACATTTATTCAATTAAACCTTATAGATATTTACCGTATATCAGTTCATCCAACTGTTTTAGGAAATGGTAAACCATTATTTGAAGATTTAAAAGAAAGAATCGAATTAAAGTTACTCAAAACAAATACTTTCAAGTCGGGTGTCGTGCAACTTATCTACGAACCAATCAAATAAAATCAAAATCTTAACCATCATCATTCCATATTAGTTAACTATTTCAAAAAAAGTCACTTCAGCATTAGCAAACTCAAATTATTTATAAGAACTTTGCAAACTTTTTTGCGTGAATACCACAAAAGCCTAAAGTACTAGAAATGAAGAAGAAGATTGAAATATTAGCTCCAGCAAAAGATTTAATTGGGGGAATGGCTGCCATAAATAGTGGAGCCGATGCCGTTTATATTGGCGCGCCACAATTTGGTGCCCGTTCAAATGCCAACAACTCTATTGAAGATGTTGCCGCTTTAGTGCAATATGCGCATTTATTTAACGCTCAGGTTTTTGTCGTTATGAATACCATTTTGTACGATAACGAACTGGAAACGTGTCGCTCAATGATTTGGGAATTGTACGATATTGGTGTGGATGCTTTGATTATTCAGGATATGGCCATTATGGAAATGGACTTACCTCCTATCGTACTTCACGCCAGCACACAAGCAAATAACCGCGACGCAGACAAAATTAAATTCTTAAAAGATGCCGGAATCAAACGTGTGGTTTTAGCCCGCGAATTAAACCTGCATCAAATTAAAACAATATACGACGAAGCTGATGTTGAATTAGAATTTTTCGTAACCGGAGCTTTATGTGTTTCTTTTAGTGGAAACTGTTACATGAGCGTGGCTAATGGAGAACGAAGTGCCAACCGTGGTTCTTGTGCTCAAAACTGCCGTTTACCGTATAACTTAATCGACGGAAACGGAGAAACTTTAATCAAAAACAGTCACTTACTTTCTATTAAAGATTTAGATATTTCAGAACAGATTCCGAATTTAATTGAAGCCGGAATTGTTTCTTTTAAAATTGAAGGAAGGTTAAAAGATGTGGTTTATGTAAAAAACAACGTTTCGTATTTACGTCAAAAACTAGACAGCTTTTTAGAAGGCGAAGGAAGCGATAGATACATGAAAGCTTCATCTGGAACTTGTACTTATACTTTTGATTCCTCTTTAAGCAGAACTTTCAACCGCGGTTATACCGATTATTTTGTAAACGAAAGACACAGCTCTATTGGTTCTTGGGAGAGCCCAAAATCAAAAGGGCAATATATCGGTAAATTAATCAGAACTGTTGGAAACGCTTACGAGATCGAGAACGGCGAATTCTTAAACAACGGTGACGGACTTTGTTTCATCAACGAAAATAACGAAGCGGATGGAATTTACGTAAACAAAGCAGAAAACGGTAAAATATATCCGAACGTTCTAAAAGAAATAAAAGACGGAACTTTTATCTACAGAAATAACGATGCCGCTTTCATTAAAATTGTAGAAAGAGAAGATAGTGCTGTTAGAAAAATCAGCACGACTTTATTACTTACAGAAAATGAAACTGGTTTCGAATTAATCGCTACCGATGAAGATGGAAACGTAAGCATCGTAAATTTAGAACACGCAAAAGAGCAGACTAAAACTGGCGAATCAATTGAAGAAAATATCAAAATACAATTAGCAAAAACAGGTTTCACTCCTTATACTGCTAATGAAATAAATATTATGTTCTCTCAAAACTGGTTCCTTCCTATTTCAAAAATCAACGAAATGAGAAGAACGGTTTACGATCAGTTAACCGAAATTCGTTTGAAAAATTACAAACGCGAAGAACATCAATTAGTAAAAACGTCACATCCGTACCCAGAAACCAAATTAGATTTCATGTACAATGTTTCGAACAAAACGGCTCGTAAATTCTACGAACGTCACGGTGTTACCGAAATCGAAAAAGCATTCGAATTACAATGGGATCCGGGAAAATCTCGTGTAATGACAACCAAATATTGCATCAAATACGAATTAAAAAAATGTCCAATACACCAAAAAGACATTGTTGGTGTCAAGGTAAAAGAACCATTAGTATTGAAACAAGGTGAATTAGAATACAAACTAAAATTCAACTGTAAGCCTTGTGAAATGGAAATTTGGGAAAAAGACGCCGAATTCGAAATTGAAGAAGATCATTTTCACTAGATAGTTTAACCGCAAGGTTCGCAAAGGAATTAAGCAAGGTTCGCAAGGGTTTTATAATCTTTGCGAACCTTTTTATTTTACTTCAAAACAAAGTTTTGCGTTCTTCGCGTAAACTCTTAGCGTACTTTGCGGTTAAAAACATTTTTCCCTACTTTTACTATTCCAAAATTTCAAACTCTCCCCTATGAAAATACTACTCCTCGGTTCAGGTGAATTAGGCAAAGAATTTGTCATTGCCGCACAACGAATCGGACAAACTATAATTGCGGTTGATAGCTACGAAAATGCTCCGGCAATGCAGGTTGCTCACGGTTTTGAAGTGATCAATATGCTCGACAGCGAAGCTCTTGACCGAATCGTAGCCAAACATAAACCCGACTTTATTGTTCCTGAAATAGAAGCCATTCGCACCGAACGATTTTACGATTACGAAAAACAAGGCATCACTGTTGTTCCTTCAGCGAAAGCGGCCAACTTTACCATGAATCGTAAAGCCATTCGTGATTTAGCTGCAAAAGAACTTGGTTTAAAAACCGCTAAGTACCAATACGCAACTTCAGCAGAAGAATTGCAAAAAGCAGTTCTGGAAGTCGGAATTCCATGTGTGGTAAAACCTTTAATGTCTTCTTCCGGAAAAGGACAATCCACAATTAAAACTGAAAGGGATATCGAAAAAGCCTGGCAATATGCCGTTGCAGGTTCGCGTGGCGATGTTATAGAAGTAATTGTAGAAGCATTTGTTAATTTCAATTCAGAAATTACACTTTTAACGATTACCCAAAATAACAATCCAACCTTGTTTTGTGCTCCAATTGGCCACAGACAAGAACGAGGTGATTATCAGGAAAGCTGGCAGCCTGCTTTAGTTTCAGAAAAAGATTTATATGAAGCTCAGGATATGGCCGAAAAAATCACGGAAGCACTTGGCGGTGCAGGCCTTTTTGGTGTTGAATTTTTCTTAACCAACGAAGGTGTTTATTTCTCTGAACTTTCTCCTCGTCCGCACGATACCGGAATGGTAACTCTGGCCGGAACACAAAACTTCAATGAATTCGAATTGCATTTACGTGCGATTTTAAGTCTGCCAATTTTCGAAATTACTTTAGAAAAAGCTGGAGCAAGCGCCGTAATTTTAGCTTCTGAAGATTCAGCGAATCCAACTTTTACCGGTATAGAAAAAGTCGCGGCGCTGCCAAAAACTGATTTCAGAATATTCGGAAAACCTACTTCAAGACCGTATCGCCGAATGGGAGTTGTTTTAAGTCACGATTCATTAGCAACACCAATCGAAGAAATTGTAGAACGCGCCAAAACCACTTCTAAAATAATAACTGTAAATTCTTAAAAATGAAAAATGCACTATTTATACTATTCCTATTTGTTGGAATTGCAACCCAAGCTCAGGATAAAAAAGCAACTGAAAAACCTCAAATTGTAGAAACCGCTTGTGGCGAATGTCAGTTTGGAATGAAAGGAAATGGCTGTGATTTAGCTGTTCGCATTGATGGAAAAGCGTATTTTGTTGACGGAACAACAATTGACCAACATGGAGACGCCCATGCGAAAGATGGTTTCTGCAATGCGATTCGCAAAGCATCCGTTACTGGGAAAGTAGAAAATAATCGTTTTAAGGCGAATTCATTCACTTTAGTAAAAGAAAAATAATGGAGTTAATTCTTGAAAATATTGCCAAACACGTTTCGCTAACACCTGAAGAACAGGCTCACTTTTTATCTAAATTAGAAACCAACACGTACAAAACCAAAACCATTTTATTAAATGCCGGCGAAGTATGCAAACATTCGTATTTTGTAAATTCCGGAATTTTGAGAAGCTTCAATATCAACGATAATATTGTCGAACATGTTTTATCATTTGCCTGTGAAGGCTGGTGGATGAGTGACATGTATAGTTTCTTTTCGCAAAAACCAGGACAGCTTTTTATCGAAGTTTTAGAAGATGCCGAAGTGGTTTCTCTTTCAAAAGAAAATCAGGAACAATTGTATCATGATATTCCAAAATTAGAGCGCTTTTTTAGAATTTTAATTGAAAACTCTTTAGTTGCCAACCAGCAAAGATTAATGGATAATCTGAGTTTAACTGCCGAAGAACGTTTCGAGAAATTTACGACCAAATACGGAACACTAGTTCATAAAGTTCCTCAAAAACAAATTGCTTCTTTCATTGGCGTTACTCCAGAATTTTTCAGCAAAATGAAAGCAAGACTTTTAAAGAAATAAGATTTTCCGCCACGAATTCACGAATTATTTTTTTTACAATCTTTAAGAGTAAAAATTCGTGAATTCGTGGCGGAAAAAAATTAAAATTGCTCAACCTCCGTAGAATGCTCCATCGCCGTTATGGTTGATTTTCCTATCATAACCGTATTCTGTACAGCATCGAAATAAGAAGTCCCAACAAAAGCCTGATGTTTTACCGCTCTGAATCCGTTTTTCTGTAGCGCAAATTCTCTTTCCTGCAATTCAGAATAACCTGCCATACCGCGTTCTTTGTACGCTTTAGACAATTCAAACATACTCGTATTCAAAGCATGGAAACCAGCTAAAGTGATGAACTGGAATTTATATCCCATTGCAGCCAAATCTTCTCTAAACGTTTCCATTTCAGCAACAGATAATTTAGCTGCCCAGTTGAATGATGGAGAACAATTGTATGCCAACATTTTATCCGGAAATTCTTTTCGCATTGCATCCGCAAACTTTTTAGCATAAACCAAATCAGGATTACTAGTTTCCATCCAAATTAAATCGGCGTAAGGTGCGTAACTCAAACCTCTTGCAATTCCCTGATCAATACCGCTGTTTACGTAGAAGAAACCTTCGTTCGTTTTTTCACCCGTAATAAATTTAGCATCTCTTGGGTCAGCATCGCTGGTTAATAAATTAGCAGCGTCCGCATCTGTTCTTGCAACAATTAAAGTCGAAACTCCCATAACGTCTGCAGCCAAACGAGCCGCAATCAATTTATTAATTGCCTCTTGTGTTGGAACCAAAACTTTCCCCCCAAGATGCCCGCATTTTTTAGCAGAACTTAACTGATCTTCAAAGTGAACTCCAGAAGCTCCGGCTTCAATCATAGATTTCATTAGTTCAAAAGCATTTAGGTTTCCCCCAAAACCAGCTTCGGCATCAGCCACAATCGGAACTAAATAGTCTTTTTTATCTTCAACTTCATTTACGGTCTGAATCTGATCAGCGCGTAACAAAGCATTATTAATCTTTTTTACCACCATTGGCACACTATTTACCGGATAAAGCGATTGGTCTGGATACATTTCTCCTGCCAAATTTGCATCGGCGGCCACTTGCCAGCCACTTAAATAAATCGCTTCTAAACCAGCATCGACTTCCTGAATCGCCTGATTTCCTGTCAATGCGCCCAAACCAGCAACATAATCCTGACTTTTTAACTTTTTCCATAATTTTTGCGCTCCCATTTTTGCAATAGAGTGTTCAATTTGATACGAACCCTGAAGCGTCACTACTTCTGTAGCCGTATAAGGGCGTTCAACGCCTTTCCATCTCGGGTTCGTAATCCAATCGTTAATCAATTCCTGAATTCTGTCTTCTGTTGTTTTCATAAATAATATAGTTAAGTTGGTTAGTAAAGCATTTTCTTTTCTTTGAGTTTAATTTTTAAACACGTAGAGACATAGCTTTTCTTTGTGGTTAAAGACGTTTCACTTGTTTAAAAACGCATAGCTATGTGTGAAAATCGAGATTTTTTAAAATATCCTTTTTTTTAATTTTAAACCTATGTTTTCTCTGTGTTTAAAAA
The DNA here is from genome assembly GCF_041946075.1 of Flavobacterium sp. LAR06. Classification (NCBI taxonomy): domain Bacteria; kingdom Pseudomonadati; phylum Bacteroidota; class Flavobacteriia; order Flavobacteriales; family Flavobacteriaceae; genus Flavobacterium; species Flavobacterium sp. LAR06. Next base: position 41,234 of record NZ_JAUTYT010000023.1, read on the forward strand.
AATCAGTTTATAGATATTTGTAACAAGGAATCGTCAAAAAGTCAACAAAATCAGCATTTACCACTAATCTTTCCAGTACTTTTTCTGCTAAAGGAAATTGCCGTTTTTCGTAATTTTCTTCTCCTAATTCCGATTTTATTTTTTGATATTCGTCTAAAGCCAATTCGTGATAATAGGCCAAATCTAATTTTCTGTCATTATCCAAAGTCACTTTATTCTGAAGCCATTGCCATAATTGCGATCGCGAAATTTCGGCAGTTGCTGCATCTTCCATCAAATTATGCAAGGCCGCCGCACCTTGACCGTTCAGCCATGACGCCAAATACAAAACGCCTACATTAATATTTTTTCGAACACCATTTTCTGTTATAATTCCAATTGGTGGTTCAAGCAAATCTTCTTCCGTTATTTTTCGATGTTCTCTTTTAATATGAATCTGATTTGGAGTCGGCATTCCGGCATCAAAAACAGCTTTTGCCAATGAAACCAAATCAGGATGGGCGACCCATGTTCCGTCATGACCGTTTCGAACTTCTCTTTCTTTGTCTGTTTTGACTTTTGCGAAAGCAAGTGCATTGGCTTCTTCATTATTTTTTATCGGAATTTGCGCGGCCATTCCGCCAATCGCGTGAATTCCTCTTTTATGACATCTTTGAATTACCAAATTTGAGTAGGCATTCATAAAAGGAGAAGTCATATTAACCTGATCACGATCCGGAACGATGAACTTTGGATTCTTACCGAATTTCTTGATGTAAGAAAAAATATAATCCCAACGCCCGCAATTCAAGCCAACAATATGTTCTTTCAATTCGTAGATAATTTCATCCAATTGAAAACTTGCCGTAATAGTTTCAATTAAAACCGTCACTTTTATAGTTCCCCTTTTCAATTTTAAATAATTCTCAGTAAAATCAATTACGGTATTCCACCAGCGCGCTTCCAGATAATGCTCCAATTTTGGAATATAGAAATACGGTCCCGAATTGTTTTCTAAAAGCTTTTTATGATTATGAAAAACATACAATCCAAAATCTACCAAAGACCCGGAAACTTCCTTTCCATCAATTAAAAGATGTTTTTCAGGCAAATGCAATCCTCTTGGACGAACAATCAGTGTCGCGATTTTTTCATTTAACTGATAAGATTTGTTTTTAACCGAATCTGTATAAGAAATCGTTTTGTTTACAGCATCAATTAAGTTCATTTGTCCTTCCATCAAATTTTGCCAGGTTGGAGAAGTACTGTCTTCAAAATCGGCCATGAAAGTTTTCGCTCCCGAATTCAATGCGTTGATAATCATTTTGCGATCCACTGGTCCTGTAATCTCTACTCTTCGATCCAATAAATCCTTCGGAGTTTCTCCAGCTGTCCAATTACTTTCTCTGACGGTTTTGGTTTCTGAAGGAAAAGAAGGCATAATGCCCAGATTCAAAGCGACTTGTTTTTGGTCACGCTGTAATAACAACAATTTGCGTTGTGCTTCGAATTTTCGATGCAATTCTGTTATAAAAACAATTGCTTCTTCTGTCCAAATACTTGGATAAGAAAGGTTCTTTTCGGCTAAAAATTCCATTGCCGTCTCGGTAATCTCTAATTGGTTTTTCATAGCTGTGGATTTTATTTAGTTTTTTAAATAATCTTTTCGTTAAAATCAACTTCCATCCATTTTCAGGAATTTCAATACTAACGTTTTGATATCTAATAATTTCTACACCACAATATTAGAAAAAAGTTTTTTACAAAACAAGCGAACGTTCGCTAAATATTAAAAATAATTTTTTGGCGATTATTTTTTAAATGATTATATTTGATTCATGGATATCGAAAAAGACTATATAAAGCTGATATTTGGGCTAAAACTGAAGCAGGTTCGAACTCAAAAAAATCTCTCCCTTTTTGGCTTAGCCAAATTGACAAATCTTTCAAAATCGTACTTAAACGAAATTGAAAAGGGAAAAAAATATCCAAAAACTGATAAAATTTTGCTTTTGTGTGAACATTTGGACGTGTCTTACGACCAAATGGTATCATTAAAACTCGATAACAACCTCGCTCCGATTGGCGAAATCTTAAAATCCGGAATTTTAAAAGAGATTCCACTTGAGCTTTTTGGCATTCAAGAGGCTGATTTAATCGATATTATTGCCAATGCACCAGCGAAAGTCAATGCTTTTATAAGTACTATTATTGAAATTGCCCAACATTATAATTTAAGTCGCGAAAGCTTCTTTTTGGCCGCATTGCGTTCTTATCAGGAAGCACACAGTAATTATTTTGAAGATTTAGAAGAGAAGGTAATTGCATTTTCTAAATCCTTTCAGATCAATCTAGATTCAAAAATTACGATTGAGGAATTAGAAGCCATTCTTAAAGAAGAATACGATTATACCATAACAGAAATTGCTTTTACAGATCAGGAAGCTTTGGGTGATTTGCGTTCGATTTACGTTCCCAAAAGCAAAACCCTATTACTTTCAACAGAAATTGACGATCCGCAAAGGGCTTTTATTTTAGCCAAAGAAATTGCCTATAATTACTTAAAAATATCCGATCGTTTACTGACTTTCAGCTGGATTAAATTTGATAATTTTGATCAGGTTTTGCATAATTTTTACGCTTCTTATTTTGCGGGAGCTTTATTGTTACCAAGACAATTGGTAGTCGATAAAATCGATGACTTCTTAATTAACGAAAAACCAAATCCGGAAGAATTTGTGGCCTTGATCGAAAGTTTCGAAGTTTCTCCGGAATCTTTTTACCAGAGATTGACCAATTTACTACCGAAAGATTTTCATCTGAAGAATTTATTCTTTTTAAGAATGTCGCATAAAATTGGTTCTGATGTTTATCAGATTAAAAAAGAATTACATATTACGAACCAGCAAGAACCACACGCCAACGAAACCAACGAGCATTATTGCAGAAGATGGGTTTCGGTAAAAACCATCGACGAGGCCATCAAGCAAAACAAACCTCATTTCTTTGATGCGCAAGTTTCGAGTTACATTCATAGCGGAAATGAATATTTGGTTTTTTCATCGGCTACAAAAGATCCTTTTATGCACGATACCATTCGAAGTATTTCTGTTGGAATTTTAATTAATCCAACCATGAAAAAGAAATTCAAATTCATCGAAGGAAAACCGCTTGTTAAAAAAATTGTAGGCGTAACGTGTGAGACTTGTGACGTGAAAAATTGTTTAGAAAGAGCTGCGCCGCCGATTGCTTTAGAACAAAAAAAACGCCATGATAATACGGATACTGTTGTGCAGCAGTTTATAAATCAATATAGTTAGAAAATCATGAAATATCTTATTTTAATAATAACGTTGCTTTCTATTAACTTAAATCAGGAAACAGATAAACTTAATGGCCGTTATAATTATTTAATAGAAGAAGACAATTCGTATATCCAAAAAGATAAAATTACTTTTAAGGATAGTGTCTTTGTGTTTGATAGCAAGTATATGCCAAAAGGAAAAATTTCTTATGGCAGTATAATTCTATTGGAAAATTTTATGAATACAGATTTAATTATAAGTATTTCAAAAGATCAAATCAAAAAAGATACTATTCCATTTTACATGCATGATAAGCAAAGTTCGGCTGCGAATTACCTTGATGAAGTAGTTGGAAAAGGGAAATTGATTAGGATTAAATAATTCAGGTTTTTTACTTTCAAATAATGATTCAGCATAATCTTGTCATCTCGACGTAGGAGAGATCACACTAGAAAGTCCGATCCAACAATAGCCAATCTTTGTCGAGTTACTTGTGTGATCTCTCCTTCGTTGAGATCACAACTGAATATCAAAAAGCTTTGAACCTCTGCAACTTTGAACCTTCTTATAAAATAAAACTTCTAATTTAGCCCCAATAGAACTGGAAATCCTTTTATGCTGGGGTTCAGCATAAAAGATTGAATGGGATAGCGGGACCAGACGTTTTGTAAAAACCAAAATTTCTGCTTCAAAAAAAACCTTAGAAAATATCCAATCCAACATCAAAGCTCCAGCGGAGCAATATTTTTCTATTTTTCCTAATATTAACATTTCGCTCCGCTGGAGCTTTGATAATTCGGTTAAATTATTTTCTATAAACATATTGTCCCGCTGGGACTTCCTTTAATTTCTATCATGTTTTTGATCAAAACAAAAACTTAGCAACTTAGTTCCTTAGAATCTCAGAACCTTTCAAAAAACCTTTCTTAATCTACATTAAGTGCTTTTCCTCCATGTTGATCGTAAATTTGTACTATAAAAATAACAAAACACACAGATCATGGAAAATATAGTATTGCACAAAGCAGAAACAAGAGGAAATGCAAATCACGGTTGGCTTAACGCTTATCACAGTTTTAGTTTTGCTAGCTGGTACAACCCGGATAGAATTCAGTTTGGAGCGCTTCGTGTTTTGAATGACGACACGATTGCAGGAGGAATGGGTTTTGGAACGCATCCTCATGATAATATGGAAATCATTACCATTCCGTTAGAAGGCGATTTAGCACACAAAGACAGCATGGGAAATACGGAGATCATTAAAAATGGTGATATTCAAGTAATGAGTGCCGGAACCGGAGTGCAACACAGTGAGTTTAACCCGAATGCAGATCAGCAAACAAAATTGTTGCAGATCTGGTTGTTTCCTAACAAAAGAAATGTAACGCCTCGATACCAACAAATTACTTTAGATGTTGCTGACAGACACAATAAGTTAGCACAAATCTTGTCTCCAAATGCAGATGATGAAGGTGTTTGGATTCATCAGGATGCCTGGTTTAACATGGCGAATTTTGATGCCGGAATTGCCACCGAATATAAAATTAAAAAAGAAGGAAACGGAGTTTACGCTTTCATTTTAAAAGGAAACGTAACGATCAATGGTCAGGAATTAAATACTCGTGATGCTGTTGGAATTTCAGGAACTGATGTTTTAACTATAAAAGCAAATACGGATGCCGAATTCTTATTGATGGACATTCCGATGAACTATTAATTCATTACAACACAATTAATACTTTTTTTCAAGAAACGGTAATCAATCTGAATTTCAGATTCTTATCGTTTCTTTTTTTTACTAAACTTTTCCTAAAAGATAATTTTAATCTACATGAGAATTGTATTTTAAGATAATCAATCAAAAAAATAAAAAGGACATTTTTTATTTCTTAATCTAGGTTAAGTGCGTTACGCTTACTACCACCGTAACTTTGTCCTATCAAAATGAAATTAATTATTTAAAAAATAAAAATTATGGCAACTACAAAATGGTCAATTGACCCAACACATTCAGAAATTGGTTTTAAAGTTAAACACATGATGTTTACAAATGTTTCAGGTAAATTTGGAACTTACGACGCAACAATTACTACAGACGGAGACAACTTCGAAAATGCAGATATCCAATTTTCTGGAGATATCGCTTCTATCGACACTGCAAACGCAGACAGAGATGGTCACTTAAGAAGTGGAGATTTCTTTGATGCTGAAAATCATCCAAAATTATCTTTTAAAGGATCTTCATTCAAAAAAATCAATGATGGAGAATATGAATTAACTGGAGACTTAAACATTAAAGGTGTTTCTAAAACAGTAAAATTTCCTGTAGAATTTAGCGGAACCATGACTGATCCTTGGGGAAATACTAAAGTAGGTTTAAATATTGAAGGTAAAATCAATCGTAAAGATTGGGGATTAAACTGGAACTCAGCTCTTGAAACTGGTGGTGTTTTGGTTGGAGAAGAAGTTCGTTTGAACATCGAATTACAATTCGCAAAACAGGCTTAATCTTATAAAATAGGTTTTAATTTGGTTGGTTAAGAACCCTGTACTTTCTAGGAAGTGCAGGGTTCTTTCTTTTAGCAATGGGGCTTCGACTCCGCTCAGCCTGACATGCATAACTTTAAAATAGGAATGTCAGGCTGAGCGGAGTCGAAGCCCTTATTTTACATTTCGAAATTCCGTGGGAGACATTCCGGTTTGTTTTTTGAAGAATCTGGAGAAATAGGAATAATCTTCATAGCCGACTGCAAATGCGACTTCATTTACCGCCAATTGTTTGTCGATTAACATTCGTTTTATTTCCAGAATTACCCGATCCATGATTACCTCTGTGGCAGTTTTTTGCAGAATTTCATTGCAGATTCTATTGAGATGTTTAAGCGTAATATTTAATTTTTCTGCGTAAAAAGAAGGCAATTTCTCTTTTCTGAAATATTGTTCTAACAGCAATTCAAATTTGTTGATTTTGATATTGTACGAATGTGTTTGATGGGAATACGTCTCACTGTATTTTCTTGAAATTTCAATGTGAATACAATCAAGCAAATTCAGCATTTTATCCAATTGCAATTTATTATTCTGATTATTTTCCTGAATCAGCAAATCAAAATAAGGCAGGATTTTTAACATCTCCTTTTCTTCAAAAACCATTTCCGGTCGATTGTGAATGGAATGGTAAAAATTATACTCGTTGATCTTTTTCTGTCCGAAGTATAAATTATAAAGTTCCTGCGAAAAGATAATCACAAAACCTTCGATATCTTCAGACAAACTCCAATGATGCATTTGTCCGGGTTGCAGAACAAACAAACTCCCTCTTTTGATTTCGAATTGATCAAAATCGACTTCATGCAATCCCGAACCATTTGTAAAAAACACCATTAAATACGAATCATGCCGATGCGGTTCTTCGACAAAACTGTGGCTTTTTAAATGTTCTGTAAAAGTATTTACATAAAAATCGCGATGAACATCGTTACAGCTGAAATTCTGAACACTATAAATTGGATATTTTTTCATAACAAATGTCTTTATTGTGCTATAAGTGGCGAAGATATAAAAAAGACTTATAATAGATTCTAAAATACCTTTGTATAAATAAAAAACAACAAAGTCATGTCAAATACATTAACTCATATTTTAAGCAACGAATGTCCTATTTGTCATAAAGGAAAAGTTTTTAAAGACAGTAATATTTTTTTACCTTTTGGTTTGCCGAAAATGAATGAATACTGCAGTCATTGCAATTACAAATTTCAGAAAGAACCAGGCTATTTCTTTGGAGCAATGTATGTAAATTACGGATTGACCGTTGCGCAAGGTATTGCCACTTATTGTGTTGCTCAGTTTTTCTTTGATCAAACATTCGATTTACGAATCATTCCGATTATTGCTGTTGTCATTACTTTACTCACTTCTTTCAATCTTAGATTTTCAAGATTAGCATGGATTTATATGTTTAAGGATTATACGAGCTAAAAAAATACTATTTTTGCCTTTCAATTGAAACTAATTTTCAATTTCAAAAAAATAAAAAAAATAAATTAGACAAATGAAAGCATACGTATTTCCAGGTCAGGGCGCACAGTTTACAGGAATGGGCAAAGACTTATATGAAACATCGGCTTTAGCCAAAGAATTATTCGAAAAAGCTAACGAAATTTTAGGTTTTAGAATTACAGATATTATGTTTGAAGGTACTGCCGAAGAACTAAAAGAAACTAAAGTGACTCAGCCAGCAGTATTTTTACATTCTGTTATTTTGGCTAAAACTTTAGGCGAAGATTTTAAACCAGAAATGGTTGCAGGACATTCATTGGGCGAATTTTCAGCTTTAGTTGCCAACGGAACTTTATCTTTTGAAGATGGTTTGAAATTAGTTTCACAACGTGCTTTGGCAATGCAAAAAGCCTGTGAAATTACGCCATCAACAATGGCGGCTGTTTTAGGATTAGCAGATAATATTGTTGAAGAAGTTTGTGCTTCTATCGATGGAATTGTAGTTGCTGCAAACTACAACTGTCCTGGACAATTAGTAATTTCAGGAGAAACTACAGCAGTTGAAAAAGCTTGCGAGGCAATGAAAGCTGCGGGAGCAAAACGTGCTTTAATTTTACCTGTTGGAGGAGCATTTCACTCACCAATGATGGAACCGGCAAGAGAAGAATTAGCTGCTGCAATTGAAGCAACTACGTTCTCTACTCCTATTTGCCCAGTTTACCAAAACGTAACAGCAAACGCAGTTTCTGACGCAAACGAAATCAAAAAGAACTTAATTATACAATTGACTGCTCCTGTAAAATGGACACAATCAGTACAGCAAATGATCGCTGACGGCGCTACTTTATTCACTGAAGTGGGTCCTGGAAAAGTATTGACTGGTTTGATTAATAAAATTGACAAAGAAGCGGTTACGGCGAATGCTTAATTTTTAGTAATCAGTGATCAGTTTTTTTAGTGATCAGTTTAAAAATTATACTTATAAAAAATCCTCATAACTTAATGTTTGTGAGGATTTTTTATATAAAACCATTTACATTTACTCCAGAATCTCAATCCCTTAAAATGATATTAAATAGCATGAAAGAAGAAAAATTTACATTCATAAAAACGGATAAAAAAATTGTAAAACTACATTTTGATTCTATAGCTGTAATTAAAGGCTTGGGGAATTATGTTCAGATTATAACAATAGAAAATATCAAACACACCTATTATAAATCTTTAAAAGAATTAATAGATGTATTACCTAATGAATTTATGAGGGTTCACAATTCTTTTATAGTCAACCTAACCAATATAGATAGCATAGAAGACAATCACATTATAGCCAAAGGAAATAAAATAACCATTGGCAAAACGTATAAAGATTGTCTCACTAAAGCAATCAATAAATTCATGCTGTAACCAGCAACATAAAAAAAGACCGTGCCTGCATACTATTTACCCACATCTGTATAAAAAAGTTCCTAATGTGATTTGCTATGATTTTATTTGCCCGAACTTAAAAACTCAGCAATGACAAAATCAATTTTTAAAATCACATTAATTATGATAGCAAATACAGCATTCTTAAGTGGACAAGAGATTCAATATCCATTAAAAGAGGACGTAACTTCAATAGACGGTATCATAAAAGCTTCTTATGAAGTAGTTTCAGGTGATATTGGTGAAAAAAGACAATGGAAAAGAGATATTTCACTCCATAATTCAAATGCAATTTATTGCTTTCCCACAGTAAATTCAGAAGGAGAAATTAAACAGACCATTATGCCTATCAGTGATTTCCATAAATTAACGGACGATATGATATTAACAACACCTTTTTATGAAAACGAAATTAATCGTGAAGTACAAATATTCGGAAACATTGCTCATGTATGGAGCACCTATGAAACGAGATTAGTAAAGAACGGCCCGGTTGTGAGAAGAGGAATCAACAGTATACAACTTTATTTTGATGAGAAAAGATGGTGGATTATATCCTGGACATTTGACAAAGAAAGTGAATCACAAAAAATCCCACCAACTTTTGATCGACATTAGTTACTTTTTTCAGGGATAAGCTTTTACTCTTTTAGACATTTCGTTTTTAAATTCTTCTGGAATTAAACCTTTTGCAAATTCAGCATCAAAATCAAAAGTATTTTTTTTATTCTCTTTTTCATAATCCATAATTACAACATATTAATCTTACAAAATTATAAAAGTAAATTAAAATAAAATCCCAAATAATCATTTAAATTATTTGGGATTTTATTTATATAGCCAGTAACTAGAAACTGCGACTGCGACTGAATACTAAACTAAGAACGAACTTTTTGTTCCCATTTCCAGGCACTTGCCATTGCTTCGTCTAAACTCAATTCTGCTTTCCAGCCTAAAACATTATTTGCTTTATCCGTGTTTGCATAGGCTTCAGTGATATCACCTTCACGACGCGGCATTATTTTGTATGGTAATTTTTTATCGCTTACTTTTTCAAAACTATTAATCACTTCAAGAACTGAACTTCCTTTTCCGGTTCCTAAATTAAAAGTCTCTACTTTTTGTAAATTCTTTTTATTGAATAAACGTTGTAATGCAATTACGTGTGCTTTTGCCAAATCTACTACGTGAATATAATCGCGAACTGCAGTTCCGTCAGGAGTTGGATAATCATCTCCAAAAACAGATAATTCTTTACGCAGTCCCACACCTGTTTGCGTAATAAAAGGCACTAAGTTTTGAGGAACACCTAATGGTAATTCTCCAATTTCATTGGATGAATGCGCCCCAACCGGATTAAAATAACGCAATAAAATTGCATTGATGTTGGTTACTTTCGTAGTATCTGTAATGATTTCTTCTCCAATTTGCTTGGTATTTCCGTAAGGAGACATTGCTTCCTGTACTGGAGCATCCTCGGTAATTGGCATTTTTTCGGCTTGCCCGTAAACTGTGCAAGATGAGCTGAAAATAAAACTTGCTTCAGGTTTTTGCTGTAATTCCTGTAAAAGATACACTAAAGTACTGATGTTGTTTTCGTAATATAACAATGGATTTTCAACACTTTCTCCAACCGCCTTTGAGGCTGCAAAATGAATTACTCCTGTAACATCGCTGTGTTTTTTAAAGAAATCCTGAACTGATGCTTTTTCTCTTAAATCTAACTTTTCGAATAAAGGTGTTTTTCCTGTAATGTTTGTAATTCCTTTTAAAACATCTTCTGAAGAATTCGAAAGATTATCAATTATCACAACTTCAAAGCCTTCGTTTTGCAATTCGACTACCGTGTGAGAACCAATAAATCCTAATCCTCCTGTTACTAATACTTTCATTTTTTTGGTTGTTTTTTGTGTTGTTTTTTTTATGTAGTTAATTTATAAGCCTGTCTTGCAATCAAAATCCAATTATTCTTTTGTTTTTGCCACACAAGCATTATTCCGATTTTAATATCTTTATCAACACCACCGTCTTTGGTATGTGCTGCCAGAACATGTCTCACTATTGCAACATCATTCTGAATTGCTATGGTCTGATCCTGAAATTCAATAGTTACAAAATCTGATTTTCCGCTAACAATTCCGTCTATAAATTCTGCCTGATTTTGAAAATTACCATTCGAATGAACGTAATTTAACTTTTCAGAAGTCAGTGATTTTAATTTAGCTCCATCAGCATCAATCATTGCTTTACGCAAAATTTCAACCTGATTACTGACAGCCGTTTCTTCTTTAGTATTTGATTTTTGAGCAAAACCAGAAAACTGAATAAGAAGCATCAAGATTAAAACACCTACTTTCTTCATGATTTATTTGTTTAAAAATTCTAAAACAGAATCTGTAATGAATTTAATTTGCTCATCATCCAATTCAGTATGCATTGGCAAAGCAATAACTTCTTTCACTAACTGATTGGTTACCGGAAATTGCTCTTCTTTATAACGAGTATCAACATACGCTTTTTGCGAATGCAATGGAATTGGATAGTAAATCGCACATGGAATTCCTTTATCCAATAAATGCTGCATTAAAGCATTTCTGTCTGCATCAACAATTCTCAATACATATTGATGAAAAACGTGATCATTTTCGTTTGCATCAAATTCAGGTGTAATAATATGTGCGTTTCCAGCAAGGGCCGCATTGTATTTTGAAGCCGCCAAACGACGTGCTGCATTATACTCATCCAAAAGTGGCAATTTCGCATTTAAAACTCCTGCCTGAATACTGTCTAAACGAGAATTTACACCTACAACATCATGGTGATAACGCTCATACATTCCGTGATTTACAATTCCGCGGATAATGTGGGCTAATTTATCATCATTAGTAAAAATCGCTCCACCATCTCCATAACATCCTAAGTTTTTAGAAGGAAAAAATGATGTTGCTGCAACGTGACCAATTACACCTACTTTACTTTTGGTACCTGATTTAGAAATATAATCAGCTCCAATTGCCTGTGCATTATCTTCAATTACATATAAATTATGTTCAGCAGCAATTTCCATGATCGCGTCCATATTGGCGGCACGACCAAATAAATGTACCGGAACAATTGCTTTTGTTTTTGGTGTGATTGCTTTTTTAATAGCATCAATATCAATGTTCATATTTGTCATATCAACATCAACCAAAACTGGCGTTAATTGCAACAAAGCAATCACCTCAACAGTAGCCGCAAAAGTAAAATCGGCAGTAATTACCTCATCGCCTGGTTTTAAATCCAATCCCATCATGGCAATTTGCAAAGCATCAGTACCATTTGCACACGGAATTACGTGTTTTGCTCCTAAATAATCTTCAAGATTTTTTTGAAATTGATGAACCAAAGGTCCGTTTATATAAGTATTTGTATCTAAAACTTCCTGAATTGAAGCATCAACGGTAGATTTTATTTTTTCATATTGACTCTTTAAGTCAACCATTTGAATTTTTTTCATTTGTCTTTATTTTTTTAAAACTTTGAGATTAAATTTTTAAAACCAATCTCGAAAAGGAAGAACAAAAATAGTTATTTAATACCTTTGGGCAATGAAAATAATTGAAAGAAGCGTAATTTAGCACCAAAATTACATATATGCTTTTTCTATACAATTTAGTTGTTTCTATTGCGGGGTTTTTTCTGAAAATCATAGCGCTTTTTAGTCCGAAAATCAAGCTATTTATTGAAGGAAGAAAAAATGTTTTTACTATTCTAGAAGAAAAAATAAAACCAACAGATAAGACTATTTGGTTTCATTCTGCTTCACTTGGCGAATATGAACAAGGCTTACCTGTTATCGAAAAAATCAAAGAAAAATATCCTTCGCATAAAATCATTGTTACTTTTTTCTCTCCTTCCGGCTATGAAGTCCGTAAGAACAATAATGTTGCCGATGTCACTATTTATCTGCCTTTAGACACCAAAAGCAATGCGAAGAAATTCCTAAAATTAGCCCATCCTGAATTAGTCTTTTTTATTAAATATGAATTTTGGCTGAACTACTTAAAGGAGCTAGAAAAAACAAAAACTCCCACTTATCTAATTTCCGGAATTTTCAGAGACAATCAGATGTTTTTTAAATGGTACGGCGGTTTCTACAGCAAAGCATTAAAAGCGTTCACTTATTTTTTTGTTCAGAATGAAAATTCAAAAGAAAAAATCGAAGCTATCGGATTTAAAAACGTTATCGTTTCTGGAGATACTCGTTTTGACAGGGTTGCAGCAATTTTAAAGAGAGACAACACTGTAGATTTTATTGAACAATTTAAAAACAACACTCCCATTATAGTTATTGGAAGTTCGTGGCCAAAAGATGAAACTTTATTAGCAGAATATATTAATCAGGCACCTTCAACTGTAAAATTCATTATTGCACCACATAATATCAAACAAGACCAGATCTCCAATTTACAATCTCAAATCACAAAATCAACGGTTTTATTTTCTGAAAAAGACAATATTAAAGACTTATCTAGTTATGACGTCTTTATTATAGACACCATAGGTTTATTGACTAAAATATATAGTTATGGAACTATTGCTTATGTTGGCGGAGGATTTGGAAACCCAGGAATTCACAATATCCTCGAACCTGCAACCTTTGGTGTCCCGATAGTTATTGGTCCAAATTATTCGAATTTTGCAGAAGCAGTTGAACTCGTTAAAATTGGAGGTTGCATTGTAATTTCAGATAGTAGTGAGTTAAAACAAATTTTTGATCGCTTGCTTTTGGATGAAAAGTACTTAGAAAAAAAGAGTCAAATCTGTAAGTCCTACATTCAAGAGAATAAAGGTGCCACCGAAAGCATAATGAAAATCGTTTTGTAAGGCCTCAAAAACACTAAAAACAGATTTTCATACCGCGTTCAATATAAAAATCGTTTAAATCGCATTATTTTACGCTTATAAACTTGCGCAATAATCACTCAAAAGCAAAACAAAGTGCAAATAAGAGAATCAAAACAGCCAATTCACTTATAGAATATTCAATAAAAAATAATTTAGACGAAAAAATCAATAATATAACATTTTTTTAGTATTTTGGCATATTCTTTGATAAATAAGATAATCGTGAGCAAGGAAAATATTTTAAAAAAAAAGTGAAAAAATATTTTACATATTAAAAAATTTATATCTTTGCCACGAATTAATAATTAACCTTTTATAATAAAGTAAGATGAAAAAAGTATTTTTAAGTTTAGCTGTTGTTGCTGTTTTAACTGTTGTTTCTTGTAAAAAAGCTGATGCTGCTGCTGAGCCAGCTGTAGATTCTACTGCTGTTGCTGTTGATTCTGCTGCTGCTGTAGTTGATTCTGCTGCTGCAACTGTTGATTCTGCTGCTGCTAAAGTTGACTCTGCTGCTGCTAAAGTAGAAGAAGTAAAAAAATAATTAGAACCTAAGTTCTAAAAATTTTAAAACCATCCTAGAGATGGTTTTTTTTTGATCATTTTTTACATTTGATCATTCAGCATAAAAAAAGCGTCCACTTTTGTGAGGGCACTGAAAAACATCCCTTATTTTGATCAGGTTTATTTTTTAGACAAAAAAAACGCTTATAACAGGATTTAAA
>NZ_JAUTYT010000024.1:0-36037 GCF_041946075.1 Flavobacterium sp. LAR06
ACTAACTAACTAACTAACTAACTAACTAACTAACTAACTAACTAACTAACTAACTAACTAACTAACTAACTAACTAATATTCTGTCACTACAGCGGGATTTGGACTAATTAATCCCATTCTTCGGCGGGACGAGCTTCTAAAAATAGCTTCAATGAAAGGTGTAAATAAACCCAGCATTGGATCGTAACATCATCCACAATCACGCCCCTAATCTTCATAAGTTCTTCAACATCCCGATAACTTAAAGTAAACCTAAGCTTAAAATATACTGCCTGCAGAATGATAGACTTTGGATAACAATGACCTTTGGTATTCATTTTTCGATGGGTTTGAAACTGATATAGATACCCATAAGAGCAATGAGCCTGAAAGCACCTCTGTAAAACCATAAAGCCCGAAAGGATAATCCCGCTCAAAAGGGAATTCTAAATTGGGAGCCCAGGCCGTGAGGAGTTTAAAGAAGATGAACGCACAAGGGACGCGTCGCGTCATGTCACACCCGCAATAGTAAACCTTGCCAGCGAAAATTTTAATGTAATGAAATTTCATGCTATAAAAACCGTTATCATAACATTTTTTTTTATAAAATCCTGGTATTAAGCTACTGCTTTAAACTGCAATTTATCCGGTAAAACCACATGAAACCATGGTACTGCAGCTCGTTTGGCACCAAATTAAGCCCTGCTTTCGGATTTGCCACCGAGCCAGCAAGCACGCGAAGTAATTTATCCCAAACACAAAACAGCTCTCCATCAGGCAAATAGCCAAAATCCGTTGCAGCAGCTGTTCTGC
This sequence comes from Flavobacterium sp. LAR06, assembly GCF_041946075.1. Taxonomy (NCBI): domain Bacteria; kingdom Pseudomonadati; phylum Bacteroidota; class Flavobacteriia; order Flavobacteriales; family Flavobacteriaceae; genus Flavobacterium; species Flavobacterium sp. LAR06. The sequence continues at coordinate 794 of NZ_JAUTYT010000024.1, forward strand.
GATCGCTTTTTTTCTCTCCTGTTTGTGATCATAAACCCATCAGGGCAATAAATAACCCATTAATGATTCACTGCCATTAAATATATTGCAAAAGTATCAAAACCTTCTGTTAATAAACTGTAATTATTAATTACTTCAACTTCGTTTCTGGATAGTACCTTCTAAGATTGATTTTAGAGAATGTTTTTCCTTTTTCTGAAAAAACAGGTAATTATACCTAAAATTACTATCTACCAATTACTTAATTTCACAAAATAGTAAAACTACTATATTTATAGACTTTAAGCATTAAGTGACAACTAAAAATTTCTACTACGAACTTATCTATTCATCCTTCGGTTCGTGTTTCCAGACTGAGAAACAGTATCGAATCAAATTTTTGTCTATCACCAGACTCCATCGGTGAACCACCTTATAATGCCGATCTAAATGGTAATACCAGGTCCCAGTGTAAATTTTAAAGATCAATCAGACACTAATAAACGACAAGGACAAGTTTTACTAGCTATGATGATAAAAACAATGAAATTACAATCGACAGCCCTGGAATCAGCTCGATAGTATGGTACGTCCATCTTGCAAACAAGAAAGCTGCCTTGTACAGTTTTAATGAATTAGACGGTAATTTACTATTTCCTAATAATAGATATCGAGATAAGAAAACTCCCTTCAGAAATGCGGGACAAAAGACAGAAATTCATTAACTATAGATCCACAATGGAGAAAAATATCCAAAATTAATAAATCAATAGGATTTAATGCTAAGAATGTTCCATCAGACTATCCACGCAACTTCCCTCCGGAAAATGTAACTTATGGATTACCAATAAAAACATTAGGAGAATTAAAAAACAGACTTATACGAGTATTAGCTGAAAACTATAATTTTAAATTAAATGCAAATGTTATTTTTGGTCACTATTAAAATAGACGCAATTGGTTAGAAATGAAATAATTTTTAAAAAAAACATTCTCTTTTAGGTGATATTTTAGGCCTTTTTATATTTATATATTTAATACATTATTAATTAACTACCATATAATGTCATCTGCATATTGCCTGATACTATAAATATCCAATCTTGTTATAATTATGTCCTATAGGATGAAATAAATCGTTCAATACGTTATTAATTTGCACGTTAAACGCTAAAGTTCATCTTATGAAAAAAATATTCCTATGCCTAACTCTCGTCGGCACTGCTTTTTTTACTGCCTGTGGTGGCGATAATGATGCCCCAACTCCGCCAGCTGTGACAGCCGAAATTTTCCTGACAGCCGATGTGAAGATCATTGCACTCGGGCAAACCATAACACTAAATGTGACCAACTACCTAAAAGAGGACGTTACGGCAACGGCTGCTTTTTTTGCAGACAACACCCCTATTATCGGTGCTGCCTATACACCCACTGCTGTGGGAACCTATACCCTGCATGCCAAAAACGGGAACCTTGTAAGTAAAGAGATTACGGTTGTTGTAACCGAGGAACCTATCACTTCACTCACACTGACTGCCAGTGCTCCAATAATTACACTGGGAGAATCCATCACACTAAACGTGATGACCAACCTGACTCAGGATGTTACGCTAAGTGTTGCTCTTTTTGCCAATGATACCACCATTAGCAGTGTTTATACACCAACTATGGCGGGAACCTATACCCTTCGTGCCACCAGCGGAACACTGGAAAGTAATTCTGTTGTGGTTACCGTAAATGCAATGCCCGCTACATCGCTGACACTAACCGCCAATCATACAACTGTTGTGCTGGGACAATCCATAACACTAAACGCTATGAACAATCTGGCTCAGGATGTCACCCCAACGGCCACTTTTTTTGCCGATAATATTGCTATCACTGGCGGCGCTGTCTATACCCCAACTGCCGTGGGAACCTATACACTTCATGCTACAAACGAAAGTTTAAAAAGTAATACGGTTATGATTACTGTTATATTTGATCCTTCTACGAATGGAACAGCAAATGTATCAAACTATGTACCCGTGACAGTACCGATCTGTCCAGCGTTAAAAGCTGGAGATAATGGAAGTGGCGTTACTCAAACCCTAACAGCAACAGTCAATAAGACAGGTACTTATAATATTAGCGCAACAGCCAATGGGGTCATATTTAGCAGCAGCGGCACTTTTACAAATACAGGCTCCCAACCCGTTGTACTTACCGCAACAGGCACAGTAAGCAATTCAGGTGATCATATCTTTTCTCTAAATGTTACCCCCGGAGGAGTTTTTAGCATTTATTATATGAAGGATGATGAATTGTGTTTTAATGGAAAAATTTGGAAAGACAAAAATGTAGGTGCAACTCGTGTGGCAACCGCAGGTAATGACACTGAAGCATATGGTACTTACATGACTGTTTCGGAGAGATCATCTGCATGTCCGTCTGGATTCCGCATCCCGACATCTTCCGAAATTCTTGTTTTTCCAAACGTAAACGCTGCATACTTTAGCCCATTACGTCTACCCTTAACGGGTTCGACATACGATTGCCCAACAGGTACATGTGTCTTAAATGATCCTAAGCATTTCATCACCTTTGTCTATCGTAAAGATGAGTTTACTGACTTATTGAGCGTGCTAGGATTTGACTTTTATCCAAATGCAGCCGAAGAACCCGCAGATAAAGTGCGAGTGCCCGTTCGTTGCATTAAGAACTAGATTTATTGATCTTTTAGATGACGATTTTAGTTTTAAGAGTCATTTAAGCAACATCAAAACTGTGCAAAACTCATATTAAACCCCATTATTAATTCATCATTACGGTCAAAAAATATTTTTTTCCTTTTTTTTTATAAAGCTACCCCAGATTGCAAATTAATCTGGGGTTTATTTATAATTTTCTAAAAAACACAAAATTTTCTTCTTTCCTCCTTCCTTTTGACTTTTAACTATAACCCAGTGGTGGTAATTATTTTTAACACATAACAACAAATAGAAGCAATAAAATCTATATGTTTATGTGTTTAATAAAATTTTCATGAATTTTGAACAGCAAGTTTAAATTAACATCCATAAAGCCTAACACTATTATATTTTTTTCACGTACTAATCAACTCAATATCAAAGCCTTATAAAAATAATTAAACTTTACATGCTCAGGACCGGGTAGTTCTTTTTAAGATGTCCGATTACTTCAGAAGAACAATGCCTGTTTGTTAATTCAAATCTCGGTTGTCTTTCAATTTTCTTCTCAATACAACCAGATTGCTTATATGCGTTGAATAACCAACTCGCTTTTTAGTTCTGTCCTATATTTAAAGCCTTCCTCTGCCTTTCCGAAAGTTCCTCGGTACATACTACCTTATACCTCTATCATTGCTAACCAAAAAGCGTGTTAACGTGCCGATAATTGCGCGTACCATTCACACTTGGTTGCGCTGCGTGAGTATATTTTGTGATAGATAGACAAATATTGCACAATTGTTATTGTAAGCATCAACTAAAGAACGTTTCTCAGTATTGGCTTATAGTTCCTTCTGGCGTTCTTTTTGTTCCTGTTGAGCAATTTTTACTTCGAGTTCCTGTTGTTAAAAATATTCTATTCCCGTTGAAATATTATATTTTTTTCGGGTCGGTTCGGAAATACTGCCAAATCAATCAAAATCTTTCGTTTGTCCGTCGGGTCTTTTTTATTTGACCATGATTTAGATTTGCCTTGACGATATAAATAAGTTACCTTACTAAGACTTTGCATTAATACCGTAATTTACAACTTCATCCAATTTACATAGCTATTTCCCAGTACGGAAAAAAATGTTATAAATGCAGTTTAACTCATCTATTTTTAATTTAACTTTACCTAGCCCTACAATATAAAACCTGCAGCATCAAAAACACTGCAGACTATTTTGAATAAATACGCTGTTCCCTGAAAAAAGAATAAATTCCCTGCCAACAGCAAACCTCACTTCTTTACAATCAGATAAGACAGCGCCGGATCCTGCAATAGCCGCTGCATCTCGCTATAGATAATATCCTGCACATCGCGTCTGATCTGGCTGAAATTCTGCTGTATCATGGCATTATCGAGTTTTCTCACCGGCGGTATCTCCTTGTAGTTCTCCTCCTCTCTCCGCAGCGCCTCATGATCATTTACAATTTCGCAGTGGAAGGTCTTCAGACAGATCCTGCACTGGGGATCATCGGCTGTCATACCGACAAATTCCCCTGAGCTCAGCGAAGAAATCTTCGAAGGCGGCACGGCGGCTTCCAGTTGCCGGGACCGGCTGATGGACGTATCGGAGCTGTTAATGGATATACTCTCGCGGTCCTGCATGATTTTGCCGAAACGTTCCGAGAGCTGTTTGGCCGTATCCCCTGTCACCTGACCCGAGATAACATTTCCCGTAATGTTCATAATCACATCGGCCTGCTCGCGTCCGTAATCTTTTCGCAGCTGGCTAAAATCCTGCACCCCCAGGCAGGTGCTTACCTTATTGCTTCTGGCCGTGGCAATAAGGCTGTCCATATTATTGAGATAGATGGTGGGGAACTCATCAAAAATAAGGCTCGATTTGAGCTTTCCTTTTTTATTGACCAGTTTCACCAGCCGGTTCACATACAGCGATAGTACCGCTCCGTAAATCTGTATTTTCTGCGGGTTGTTACCCATGCAGATAATCTTGGGCTCCAAAGGATTATTGATATCCAGGGTAAAATCATTGCCCGAGAGCACGTAATACAATTGCGGGGAGGACAGCCTGGCCATGGCTACCTTGGCAGAAGCTATTTGTCCTTCCAGCTGCTCCATGGCATCATTGAGGTAGGCATTGATAAAAGGGTTGATAAGCACCTCGATTTCCCTGTCGGTGCGCAGCAGCGTAAAGAGACTGTCATAGTCAGCCTGCATGAGTTCAATCACATGTGGCAGGGTGCAGAATTCCCCGTCCTTGTAGCGTCTGAGATACCAGATGACAGCCGATAAAAAATTGATCGGCGACTCCACAAAAAAGTCTCCCTGGCGTTTGATCCATTCGCGGTTAAGTCCCATCAATATGGTTCTGGCGGACTCCGAGGCATCGGTGATGTCTTCCATGCTCAGCGGATCCAGCGGATTGCAGCGGTGCATAATGTTATCGAAATTAATAAAGTAACATTTGGGCTCAACGGCATACACCTGCTTGTATTTTTCAAAGGTATTGTAGACGATTTTGGAAAGGTCATCGTATTTAAAATCATACACAAACATGCTGAAGCCTTTGGCAATGTGCTGGGTAATGACATGCCGGATGACAAAGTAGGATTTACCCGAACCCGGCGTGCCCAAAACGAGAAGGCCGCGAAACGGATTGATGATATTAATCCAGCTTTTGCGCAATTTATTTTTTAAATAATACTGCGCCGGCAGGTTAATGGAATATTCATTTTCCAAAAGGCGTTCTTCCTGGGGAAAGGTTTCATTCTCACTGTTAAAAATATCTGCGGCAGACAGCCTGCTTCGGATGAGCCGCGAGAGCAGTGTCCCCCCTGAAAGCACCAGCATAAAGCCAGTCGAACTCGCCAGCATATAAGCAACTGCAGCATATTGCAACGCATCGGCAAACACCAGCAACAGCCCGCTTAAAAAATACAGCAGCAGTCCCAAAACCATCCGACCAAGTGCCGTCTTACACTGCAGTTTTTCATCCTTTTTTCCCTTTGCTCCAAGCAGTGAAATCAAAAGCAGTCCAAGGGCCGCGAACTTTGAAATATAAAAATTCCCAAAGAGTCCGGTCCTGTACACCGTCCCCAGGATTTTGTCTCCCAGGGGACCCGTAAGATTCAATACCTTAAAAGCTTCATAACAGTAATAGTAAAAATGCCCAAGCAGCAAAAGGATGCTGATGAGCCTTGTCATATCGAGTATTTTTCTCAGTGCCTGTTCGTTCTCTCCTGTCTGCATAGCGCTTGAATTTTAATTATTTTTTTTGAAATTAATTCCTGTCTGCAGGCCCTTTTCTTCTGCTTTTCCTGCGCCTTTTTTTAAATCTTCCGGAAACATAATCTCCCTGCCATTCGGGCTTGAATAGTTCCTCAAGCACCTTCACCGCACTGCCCTCTGAAGTACTTTCCCAAGCGGTTTGTTTCTGTTCCTGAGAAGCCGTATGCAGGACTATTCCATCCCCTGAAACCTCTCCTTCTTTGGCAGTAGTACCGCAGCGTTCGACCATCCCTTTGGCGCTGTATTTTTTCCCCAGCGCACTGCCGTTCAAAACACATTTGACGAGATGATCCACATAGGTTATGCCGTAAAGCTGTCCCGCAGGACTTTTTCGCAGCACCACATCGATACCTTCTTTGTGCAGCACGGAAACCAGCTTTTCCAAATCCACGTCCCGCCGCAGCAAAGCGCCGTCCACAGCGCTTCTTATCCTGTTCTTTTCAAATACCTTTTCCGTGCTGCTCAGCATATAGCGGCGCTCTAAAAAAGCAAGGGTGGGCTTCATCGCAAAATCACTTGCCTTTATAGGAACTCCCGTGGGTTTTCCGTCCTTGTCCAGGATGCGGTACACCAGTCCGCCGGTCCTGAAAATCCTCGACTCTTCACTCCCCCTGTCCGCCCTTATATTGTAGAGCCCCAGCACTGCATTGAGCTCTGAAAGCGAGCTGTATTTATAAGTAAAAAGCACAGAATTAAGCACCCCTGACACGGCTTTTTTAGACTCGGATCTGCCATATAAAACCCTGCCCGCCCAGGCAGGTTTTATAAATGGAATCTCTTCGGCTCCCCTGCCCTGCGCCGGGACCAGACCGAACTGTTTTTCGATTTCTTTTCTGGCTTTTTCAGACTGGTTTTTCCCGATGTTCTGCATGTCGATCCGCGATCCGTCTTCCCTGACTTTTATGGACACCAGATGAATGTGCGGATGGCCTGCATCATCATGCCGGTACACCAGATAAGGCTGCTGCCCGAAGCCTATTTTTTCCATATACGCGCCGGCTATGCGCAGCAGCTTTTCGGTGGAATAATTCTCAGAGGGATGAAAGTTTAAAGAGATGTGCACGCTGTTTCTTTTTACATTGCCGTTCAGCGCATTCTGATGCAGCAGCCTGCCGAGTTTCATAGCCTGGTTCAGGTCTGCTGCGGCAGCCGGATAATTGCCTTCCCCGATGCACTGGGCCACGCCCTCTTTCACTTTGTTTTCGTTGTAGCTCAATACGCTCCGCACCGAATGTCCCGTCTTTATGACTGCAACCATTTCCGAGTAATTTTCCATGTCATTTCCCGGATCTGCTCCACCTGGGACAGCAGCCTTTCGCGCTGTGCTGCGGTGCTTACAATCCATTGCCTGAACTCGGGGATCTGCTGCAGGGTATGCAGTTTTTTAACGCTCTGGTTAAAGTTATTTCCAAGAGCCGTGAGCTCCTTTCTCAGGCGGATGTATTCGAGCATAAATTCGTCAAGCGATGCATCCCTGCGCCTGACCGTTACAGGCTTATTTAAAAGGCAGTTTCTGAGGTATTCGCTCATCTGCCTGCAGGTTGTTGCTTTGAATCTTCTTTCCAGCACCGCATATTCGGCTGTGGTAAAGCGCACCGCCGCAATGCGCGTTCTGTTTACAACTTCTTTTCCCATCTTCTCTCCTTTTCCTTTTTTTAATTCTTTTCCTTGAGGTTTCACTGCCCGCGAGTTCCGAGGTGGGGCAGCCAGATTCGTTTGTTTAACAAACGGACATCTGGCCGACTGCAGGAACGGGGCAGTCCTGCTGCATCTGAATTACCATTAGCATAAAGTCCATTTTAATCTTGCTGACAACGAAATTATAAAACACCGATCATTCCATCCTATCGGGACCATATTTTGAAGGGGGTGTTTTCAGGGCTTCTGCCTATCTTTGAATGATCCCATTATTAATTTAAAAACGTGAGAATGATGCTGACAGAAAATGATGTCGCCCAGGTTTTTGATACCATACTGAGTATCCCGGGCATGAATGAACCAGTGAAGATTGATCTGAAAATTTCACGAAAAAATGTGCTGCTGCTCCATCATGTAATTGAGCGGGGCCTGACTGAAAATCAAAGCAGCCTATCGGTGCTGCTGCAGGGCAGCGGCCAGGAAAATATTACCGAATTAAAACAGCTTTCTGCTGACTGTCTGGCAAGGGCAGGCCTTGCGGAATTCAATGAAAAACTGGCCGGACTGGGCGCCGCAAAGAAACAGTAAAAAACCAAAAAAAAAAAACACCGTCGGCATGAAGTCCCGGCGGTGTTTTTTGTTTCGTATCAGGCTGCCGGCATCAGGTTGAAAGTTACCACAATAAACAGCCAAAAGCTTACCTACCTGCGACACTTTTACAGCATTCCAAGCTCTGCCTCACGGAGCAACAGCAACGCTCCGGCTTAAAGAAAAAAAATTAAAAAAGGCGCTATAAGGCGCCTTCATCTGCAAAGGAATAATAGCTCTCGGTGGTAAGGATCAGGTGATCCAGCAGCCTGATATCCAGCAGCATTCCGGCCTGCGCTATCTTTCTGGTGATCAGCCTGTCGGGTTCTGAGGGAACCATGCCCCCTGAAGGATGATTGTGGGCAATAATGATTCCTACTGCGCGGGCTTTAAGGGCAGCGGCAAACAAAAACCGGATATCTACCACTGTTCCTGTCATGCCTCCTGAGGAAGCTTCGTAGAGGCCGAGAACCTGATTGGCCTGGCTCATAAGCAGTACTTTAAACTCTTCCAGAAGCTCCATTTTACCTGGCTCCCAACAGTCCTTCAGAAGACTATAGGCACAGCGCGAGGAAGAGATATGAGGTCTCTGGGAACTCTTTACTTTTGTTTTATAAATCAGATCGATTTCTGATACGATTTTCCAATTGTGGTTTGCTGCAGTTTTCATGATGCTAAATATTTAAGATTAATTTTAGCACCGCCCACGGGCAGAAGCAAGCAAGCGCAGAAAGCAACGCAATAAAGCAGGACGGACGTCCTGCATTTATGGGGGAATTTTTTGCAGCGCCCCGCCGCGCTTTGCCCGACCTTTGTGATAGAATTAAACGGTATTTACATCCGCGCTGCACCTGTATAGGAAGACCGAAAGTATCAGATAAAAAGCAGGCATAACGGCATAGCCGTCATTATAAATGCGCGTGTAAACCAGCAGACATCTGGCTGACTGAACAGTAATGAAAACCGTACGAATAAACAGTAAAAAAATAAAGATAAGACCTCTGCAGGCATTGCCTGATATGTTGTTTTAAAACTTCTACATATAACAGGCATTGGCCTGCCTGATTACCTGATAGCTATTTTATAAATGAAAGTCATTATTCTGTAAAAAAAGTGCGGCTATCCTCTTTACTTTTGACAAGGAACAAAGGACAACCCGGACAAGCACGGCAATACCGGCAAACTTACCCCGAGACACTCCTTTAAAAAAAACGACAGTAATAATTTAATAAAATAAAATGGCAAATTCAAATACACCGGAAAATCACCCTGGCGATGACAGGAATTTTCACAACACAGACCCAAACCCCAAAAGCGCAGGTCCCAACGGCAACCCCTATGATTCAGAGAACCTTGACCAGGAATCGGAGACTGAATCTAAAGATATAACCGAACAGGATATTGAAAAGCACCTTATAGATAATGACCCTTCTGAAGGGTTTGAAACGGATATGGATATCCAAAAGAGCAATGAGGCTGAAAGCGGCCCTTTTGAAACCATTGAACCCAAAAAGGATAATCCGGTAAACAGGGAATTCGAAATTGGGCAGCTTGGCCGTGAGCAGCTTAAAGAAGATGAACGCACCAGGGATGAAACCAGTAATGGCGAAACCCGCAATAATAAGCCTGCCTTCCCAGCGAAAATTTTAATGTAGCCTGATGTAATACCATTTTCCATTCACAATACGTCGCAGGTAATGACTGATAACAGGTACTATTAAGCACCTAAACATAAGGAGATTAAGCTGCTAAAAGCTGTAAGTTTAATCCTTTTTTTTTAACTCTACTGCTCTTCCTCTTCTTAAGAGGTTGATGGTCTGCCGTGGCAGCCATTATCAGCTATTAATTTAAATATTATAATTCACAAACAAAACTATCATACTTACCAAAAGGACCAGCAGGTATTACACACGTAATGCCATCCACTGCATACCGTATATGGTTAATTCAAATCAATTTAAAAATGAATTTAGAGACGTCAAGAATTTATGATATAATATAGATAAATTATGCAAACCTTTCGTCGCTTGTCAGTGTAGTTTTGAAAATAGACAAGCTTAAAAAAGTAGATCAAAAATGCACCGATCCGGGTCCTTTTTTAGCAGATCTATTTAAAAGCAGTTATTATCGAAACATCTCGAATACTTCTTATAGAAACCCTGTAACTGCTTGTGTCGGATACGGCATGAGCTATTCATTTATTTTACCCTCACTTTATTGCGTTACTTTTGCAATTACTATCCGCTCTGCCTGTCGCACTATAATTAATCTTAAATCCTGAAATATAAAAACTACAGCACACGGCAGATCGGACCATCGTTTCAGAAATTGAACACATATAAAAATCAAAAAGTAAAAACATTCCGCAGAACTTTGATACTAACAAACAGTGCTTTAAAAAAGTCTTATTTTGATTTTTTATTGTCTTAATTGATTCTTATAATCAAAGCAGCCAATCTACCTTTGCAAGGTTTATTAAACATATCCTGACCAGATAAAAGAAAAAAAACAGTACAAACCTAAATAAACAATATGAAGAAAAGTAGATTTTTAGTGCGCGACAAAAAAAATATTTTCATAAAAATGTTTAAAAGAAAATTTAATGTTCAATTCGAGTTTATAGCCGATCATACCTTTGGTGATGATCACAACAAACAGCAAAATTTTGATGGCTATATAATAGCTGTTTATAGTAAAAATGAATTATTAAAACTCTTAGGCTCAACTAAAGAGAAACAAGCTCTAATTATATGTTTATTTAATACAGAAATCAGCACTGATATGATTTTCCTTGAGGAAATTGATAATGTACTGCTTCTGGACTCATTTAAAACAAAAGCAGAGATCATAAAAGATTTACAAACACATCTTCATAACAGATGTAATTCCGCTCAGCAAAAAGACATATTAGCTCGCGCATCACCTATATACAAATATGATTTTAATAATATCCTTAAAGGGTTGATTTTCCTTAATCAATACTAAAGTATTTTGTTTATAGCGGAATTAAGAAAATACGGTAATTGCCTCTGAGGTCCGCAATGTCTTGAACCGGCATCACAATGTTGCTTTCAATGCCAAAATACTCTTACGGTGTTTTGTTAATAGTTTCTTACCTCTTCAACTTCTTATTTTTATATAACTGGGTAATGGGCAAAAGCTGACATAATCAATATAAAAAATCTATACATTAATCTCATACAAAAGATAAAACACTAAAAATCATGTTAGTTAAAAACAATCATAAAGCCATTTTTTTCTTTTTAAAACATATCTGGATCGATATCCTTCTTATTATTATATACGCATCCATTATAACCACTATTGACCTGTTTACCTATCTGCAAATGATCACAATTCCTCTATCAGTAACAACCGTTACAGGTACCATTGTCGCATTGCTTTTAGCGTTTAGAACCGCACAATCCTATGACCGCTGGTGGGAAGCACGTAAGGTATGGGGAGAAATCGTAAATGATTCCAGAACACTCATAAGACAGGTTAAACAATTTTTGCCTGATCAGGGTTCCGATGATAGTATATCTGATTTTGCACACAGACAGATCATTTGGTGTCATGCGTTGTCCGAAAGCCTTCGTAAACAGCCCTTTTCGTCTAAAGTTCAATCCTATCTGGATTCTAAAAATATCAAAGCAAATAACATTCCCTCTAAACTTTTAAGTAAACATTCGGAACATTTAAAACAAGCATCTAAAAGTTTAGGACTTGATTCAATTAAACAAACTCAGATAGACAGTACCTTAAGCCGCCTGACTGATTCCATGGGAAAATGTGAACGAATAAAAAACACAGTTTTCCCAAGATCTTACAGCTCTTTAATACATGTTTTAATATATGTACTAGCCTCACTACTGCCCTTTGGATTAGAAGATATTTTTCCTTTTACTGAAATTGCAATTGCCATTATCATTCCGGTAATTTTACTTGCCGTAGAAGAAACAGCTATAATCATGCAGGATCCATTTGAAAACAAACCTACCGATATCCCTATGACCGCGCTTTCCAATACCATTGAAAATAATATTATGGAAATTATAACTGATCAAAAGACCGAAGTAACTGCAAATCCAAACAGGTTTTATATCAATTAAAAATACTAAAATCATACTATGAAATTTATTTAAAGTAATAAGTCTCATAGTATCTTCCAATATTTCAGCAATGCTTCAACTTGTGCCGTTTTTCATATTTTTTTTCCAATATTAAACACTAAAAACAAAACAAACAAGATTGAGATCGCTCATTTATCCTCAGGAAGTTACTTCTGTAACTGAAAATTTAGGTATTTCACCAAGAAAGGAAATGGACGGTCATATATACCCCGTATAAAGACAGCAATGGACCCTCATTAAACAGGACAGGATTAACAATGACAGTCTATATTTTGAATCGACGTTTAACCCGAATATATTGCCGAAATTCATATTAAAACCTTAATGCAAAAATGACTTCTCATCAATGCAGCATTGAAATTCAAAGGAATTGGACCAATGAAATTAACTCAAGAAATCAATCACTTACAATTTAATAAACTTATTAATTCAATAATATCAAGCTTAATTAACTCCCAGTGTCTTCCCCGTAGGCATAAAGGATCAAAATCATCATCTGCCTGGTTAAAGTCAGTGAATTTTTCCATAAGTAGTTCCCTCTCATGCGTATAAGGATATCTTCTATGGTGCAGGGCAAACATTTCCTCAATTGAAAAATCATCCCTAAGACGGTCAATATCCCAGAAATCTTTTTTTCTTCCACCTCTTTGCACTACATCTAGTTTAATAGCCGTAATCTCTGCCTTGCTGGCCAGCCTGAGATTCCCATATTGCTGAACCTCATCAATAAAAGGATCGGTGTAATAAACATCGAGTTTCACACTCTCATCGCCACTGCGCCCCACAAAATACGATTTTCCCATTCCAATGGGCTTGATATCTATGGAATCCACATAGAAATAATGAGCTTTCAGGTAATCATCAATCATCCTGAAGTCCAAGCTCCCATAATCTGCATCACTGAAAAGGTCAATATCCACAGACATTCTGTGTCCGTAGTAAAGACTCAGGGCAGTTCCCCCCACCAAACGAAAAGATGCAAATTCTTCTGCCTGCATAAGATCCTCCAAAATACTTTTCAGAAGCGGGGTAACGGTATTAAAATGTAATGGCATTACTTATTATTTAAAATAGTATCAATAGTCTCTTTGGTATAAAAACGGGTAATCTCCTGTTTTTCCTGCTCGTTTCCGCGTTCAAAAATCCTTTGGATTACAGCCTTTTTTTGTTTCTGCCAGTCTATTTTTTCGATATCGGTATCCCAGAACAAAACAGGCCGCAGCAATTTTAAATCCGGACTATTTTTCTTTAGTTTATTGTATTCTTTTTTCTTCTCCTGGGCTATATCATAATATACCTGCAGTACCATAAAATAACCTTCCTCCATTTTTAGTTTTTTTTCGATCTTAAGTGCCAGGGGAGTATTCATTCTGCGCTTGCCTTTTGTGATGGCCGTAAGGGTTTGCGGAAATTCCCCGACAGAAATGGCAAACCGTCCCTTGCCCAGCTTACGTTTTTGAAGCTCACGCTCCAGTACATAGCCCGGATGAATTCCCTTAATAGCATCTGGTATTGTTTTCATAATACAAAAATAAACAATTTTGTTTACAAATTAATATTAAAAATGCGATGGTGCGAAATGAAATTCAAAAAGATTTTCATTTCATTCAAAACGGGTTAAAGGGGCAACCAAGATAGCGCCCTTCGTCACCTGCATGCGCATAACGGCCCTTAGCCGCCCTTCGGGATTTACAGCACGCCGGCTTCCATATTCGGACACTTTACTTGTGCTTTCTTTTTTCCCGTTTTTCTTCTGAAAATAATTTTTGACACGCAGAAGAAAGAAATTTAAAAAATCAGTAATCACTAAAATTTAGAATCATGGAAATCACATGACGAATTGTAAAAGATGCCACCGTGCATAAATTTCAAATGACAGGCAGGTAGTTAATTTCTCTATCGCCATAAATGACAGCTACAAGCCAAAAGGCAGTATCCAGTACAAAGAATTGTAACCTACATCGACTGCTGCTATTGGCTGAGCAGCAAATCAGCTGACTATCAAAAAAAGGTGCGTTGGTTCAGCTTTTTGGCCGGTAGGTCTAAACGTCTACTCGACCACTGACGAAAGCCTTTGGGCAGTTTGACTTTTCATACCAGCAATCTTAAGATTTTGTTTTTTGCCAAAAAAGCACAAACACCTGAAATCGCTTCAAACCCGAAAACACAGCAAAACGGCAAGGATGAACCTGAAGACCTGCCATTTTAAATCTGATAAGCAATTTTAAATAGCAACGCCAAAAAATCAATAGTTATAGAAAGCCTTAAAAAAAATCAAGTTACAGAGAGTACGCCATAAGCACAGAGTTCGACGTAATAATTTTAGCCAACATAGAGTTATGGCCGCACAAAGAAAGAACAGCTTAAAACATTCTTGGAAAATTTACAGCATGGCGGCTGTATAAACGGTATGACAGGGCAATTGATCCATCACTCCGACTGCAAAGAATTTTACCTCAATCATCCTGATGATATTGAAGATATCAGAAAAGATTTAGAAGACTCAATTGAGAAACCAATTGCAGAGCGATATGAAAGCCCCACTACACTTTTATGCGTTGGCTCTGTTTTTGAGCAGTACTGTTTTGACATCTACCGAAACAATTTTTAACAAACCCTTAGCAATTTAATTTGAATTCTTAGACGTATCAATCCTTATATTGGCCGGAATGAAAAGGTCGTTTCGCCCAAGATCCTGATTATGCCAAACAAAATTTGTTCTTAAACATTTTGTGAAAGGTTTCAATGTCCTGAAACCAGCTGGCCCGATAAGCTGATTTTTATCGGCACAGTCTTAATAAAAACTTCTGTCCCTTTGACAGAGCACCAATTCTTTTTGCTTATCCACTGGCAGCCTCCCCTTTTGAATGTATAATGCAAACGAAATTACGATTTTTCATAATTTTAAATTTTCGTTAATGAATCTTCTGATATAAATTTTACTTTCCATTTCTTTCTAAAGACAGCATCCATTATAACTTTTCCAAGTACTAATACAATGCAATTAAAGACTAAATCCAAATCGCACAACCGGGCCAAATGTGTCCATCTTGTACATAAATCGATCTTCGCCGTTTCCTTTATCGTAATCCATTCCAATTATCCTATAACCACCTGTAATCTGAAACAGTTTCGAGAATCTGTATCCTACATATGCCTGCAACTGCCATGCAAAATCAGATCCGATTCCAAATCCGCCAATATCTCCACGAAACTGGTAAAGAAAATTAGTAGAAGGGTCACTTTTAAAACGAACCACCAGTATGGGATCAACCCAGGTTTCCACAGCTGATTTGCTAATTGTAGTGCTCCCTCCAACTGTATTTCGAATTAAGTCAATTCCTATAGCCATGCTATTTAATCTCAAACCAATACCAGCATCTAGCCGGGGCAGCACTCTTCGCATTGCGGTAAGTTCCCAGGCAAGTTGTTTGGCTTCAATTTCCCCGCTTTGTATTATTGCCCCTGATTTGACTCCTTGTTTTAGATTCATATAAAGCAAATCCGATGAAAATGACCAGCGATCATCAGAAGCTTCAAAATACAGCATTGCCCCCATATTAAGCTGATCGAAAATATCACCTGGGTTTGCATCGACCTGCACTTCGGGCAAGGTGGATACCGCTGTAGTCCCGTTAATATTTGGAAACATTACATAGGGATCTAATAAAAAATTCCATTTGTTTTGCAGACCCTCAGTTTGTTTTGAAATACTTTGCTGTGCTATTCCATTTGCGGTAAGAAATATTATAATTAAAAATAGAAATTGCTTAAATATAAAGGTGCAATCCGTTTTCATAATGTTGATTTAAATTAATTAGTATTTGTTATGATTTCGGCTCAGAATTTTATCATCTTCTCGCTCCTGCCCTGCTTCTGCTTGTACTTTGAGGCACTTTACGAGTTGTTGACCCGTTATTTACTTTGCCGGCCTGCGAGCTTGCCTGGGACTGTTTGGTTTTTGCAGAAGTCGTATTTGCTTTTGCAGAAGTCGTATTTGCTTTATTTGTGGTTGGTACAGAAGAGGGGCGTGATATGTTTTGATTACTACTTGCCGTATTATATTTTCCGCTAGCAGCATTATGGTTGACCGTTGTGGATTTCATTTTAGTTTTGTTGTAATTATTGTAGACATTATTGTTTTGTATTACCACAGTATTTCCTCCATGATAATAATGCCCCCCGTAATAAGCTGTATGATGATAATAGGTGTTATGACGGTAAACTCCCACTGCCATTACAGCAAATGCAGTGAAATAAGGAGGATAGAATCCATAATGATAAGGCGGATAATAGGGTACATAAACCGGCGAATAAACATATTGAACGATTGGAACTGTTTCAACTATAACAACCGTAGTGGCAGGAGCACTTACAGCTGCAGGTTCAGGCCCTTTGTAGGCCGGATTTGCAGTTATTGAAGGCGTGGCGGTTTTGGCGGGTTCTATTACATAATTTTTCCCGTACAAATCCTGGTCACCCACAATCTGCAATGTCATCTTGCCATTTTTATCTTTATCTACAATAATGACTGCGATATCCTGTGTCTCTGTTTTACTCACAGCCGTATTAAGTATAAATGTAAAAGACTCCCCTACTTTTTTGGTGTCTATTTTTATAAAGTCAACTTTTTTGTCAAGATTCAAATCCAGATTATTGATTCCGGTTTTTTGTTCATTTAGTGATTTTTCAAATTCTTCTACAGTTTTTGATTTTTGAAACAAAGTCAGTACAGCATACAAATCCAGGTTATCGCCAGGCAAACCAAGTTCTTTGGCTTCCTTTTCAGACTGAGAAAAGACGCATTGGCCCAACAAGCTTATTGCTACGACCCAATAGAGCGAAAATATTTTTTTCATAATGTTATATCTTTATTATTAAACTAAAATCCTTTTTACCTTTGACTCAGCTCCTTGTACAGAGTTAAAATTGGTGTTTGATTTAATCTTATTAGTCCTGTCTCAGGATTGTCCAGAGCCAAAATCAAAAACATCACCGATGCGAAAATAACCGATATAAAAACAGCCAGGATATGGTGCCTTCTGCCAGAAATACCAAACTGAAAGCCCAGAAGAAACATAGAGGCGCAGGTCACTAAGAACAACACCCAAAGAATTGCAACAGGCATACGATATTCAAAAGTGAAGGTTACCCGTTTATGATAAATCTCAATAAGTTCACTTATAGAGGCTGTGTATAACGAATATGCTTCAGAACTTCGGTCCTTAGAGGCTAATGCTTCCGAATAATTCCAAAGCGAATCCAATATGGTTTGCGATCGCATTTTTAACTTATCTAATCGCTCTGGTGAAGTGTCTTTTATTAATGCTACTCTTATATCAGTATATTCCAGTAATAGATTCCTTGAGGCCGCTTTATAATTTTGTGGAATTAATCCAGACTGTAAGTAAGCTGTCCTGATTGTCGTGACTTCATTCAGTAAAAGCTCTTTCCTGCTGCTGTAGCGGTTATCCACAATCTGAAAAGTAAAAGCCAGCATAAAAGCTAACAAACCCAGTGATGCCGCAACTACTGAACCTACCGGAGACTCATTTACTTTTCCCGTCCTTTTTTTTGTGTACAAGCCACAGCGTTGCCCTGCAACTATAGGCAGAAGCACGCAAACAAATGGGAATACAAACATCCCAGTTATAAATAACAAACTATTATCTGGCATTTCAATGTATATTAAATTTGGAAATTTTAATGTCCACAGTTAAAATATTCAATTGGAATTTTACCTTTTCAATTATTCCTATTGCAAAGTTCCACTAGTAATCTGGCAATTCTATATTGTATAACAACATACAATTAAACAAGCTGAATTATGATTTTCAAAATGAGTTTATAATTTGGTTTGGTCCCGTACAGTTAATAACGTACAAAAAAAAGATAACCATAGAAAAGATTTAGAATTATATTTCTTAATTCAAAGTTTATATGGTATTGGAGATTAATAAAATTTTGCAAATACAAAAGGGCAATGACAATATTAAAAAAAACAATATTTCGCCAATTTGGAATGCATGGGAAACAAATAATTCAGCATATATAAATTTTCTTTCTCTGTAAAAATAAAATCTGTTAAAGAGATAAAAATAAGTACGATAACACCAATAATTCTAAAATGTTTATGTGCAAAAACCGGAATTATTCTCTCCATTGATTCGGTATCGTCTTCTTTTGTAATTTAAGTCAATGTGGAGCAGTGAGAGAATCAGCGAAGTAATTCTTCAAAATTTATTTCGTGAAATCATAACTGAAACATGCCCCTAAACCAAATTGATATGTAGAAACATAGTCCGTCACACCCACAAGTCCATAATAAGTCCAATAGTAGTCATTACCAACAGCAGCGGTCATAGATTGTAGGTAGGCATGGAGATTAATCGATAATAGCGAATTGGTTTTTATTTTGACCCCGCCTTTTATTTCCCATGCAAAATAAGTTCCATTGCCGCTCTGTGGAGATTCAAGGATTGACAGACCTGCACCGGCCCCCAGAAAAGGCTGGGCCTTTTGAGATACAGCACCAAAATAATGGGTATAGTCTACCAGTACATAATTTATAGCACCTTTGTCATCTCCGGCATTCAACTGTGCTCCCCCAGGACCGTATAATGGCAAACTGGTATCCAGCCTATTGTATTTTAACTCTATAGAACTGTTCTCTATGAAAAAATACTCAAGACCGGCTCCGTACTCAAAACCATCCTCAACCTTGGCATAGGAATTATCAAATTCCACCCGGTCTGAAAAAGTGTAGCCTCCATATAAATTAAGAAGAAAAGATTTTGAACTTTGCGCAAAAACTCCTGCTGAGCATAAAAAAAAGACAAGTAATAAGCGGTTCTTTTTCATAATTTTGATTTATAATTGATTAATATTTATAATTGGCACTAGTCTATAAGTAGCCTTTTTCTTTTTTGATTCTTTTTTGTTGTGATTTTCGGGCTAGCAGCAGAACTTGTTCCTATTCCAAAATTGTCTTTTTGGGCGCCATAGATTTAATTAAATTGGGCAAAAAATTATTAAAAGTAATATTTAACTGAATGGCATTTACTAACTGGTCCACCGGTTCTCTTGGCATGATTTCATTAGCATACGACACTTCAATCTGTATATTATCATTTAAAAAATAGCCCAGTCCTACAGTAGCCCTGTTTCTATCAAATAAATCAGGACCACTGACCTGACTTTTACTCTTAAAGAACAATTCATCGGATAGAAAACCATAAAATGCATCTTTTGTATTTTCATTATTTGTAAAACAATATACGGTCCTTAGCTGAAATCTAAATCGCATTACCGTCTCAGAATAGCCATTCTCATTATGAAGATGCCGGTCTTCAAACCTTCCTCGTAAATTGAGTTTGCATTTTCCTTCTTTCAATATACGGTACATTCCCTGGGCCGCCATTCTAATTTCGGGAGCTTCCCTTTGATTTAGTTCCGGAACATTTTTATTAAAATAGTATGCATAAAAAAAAGAAACTTTCCACCTGTCATTTGGCCTGTAATGTGTCCATAGCCTACCATAACCTTGTGTAATATTGCAAAATATATTACTGTCTTCAGGAGTACTGCTTGTTGTTAACCCAACATTTAGTTCTAATGCCCATTTGTGGCTTAAATCCTTTGTAAAAGCATACTCATTCCAGAATTGGTTTAATTCATCTGTCTGGGCATATTGATTTAAAGTAATGACCATAAATAGAAAAATATAGAATCGATGTCTTCCCATACATTATATTTTTATGACTTTTATTATGCTCGAAACCATTGCTGAATTTGATTTCAGGTACAATTGCAATTTTCCAAAATTAAGATTCGTCTACTTATAACTATGAATTCATGGCTGTATCTTTATGTTTTTCCGGTTTAATTTCAGTTTTAAAAATTACTTCAATCTTTAAAATGTTTCTCCTGCATTTAGATAAAATCCTTTTGAATTACGTCCCCATGCATAATCTACTATCAGATTGGTACGGGTAGCCTTATCGATTAAAATCCTTAAACCTATTCCAACTGCAGGCTGTATGTATTGGAAAAGCTTTACATCAGTTTCGTTGTTACTAGCTGTAATAAAATTAGTAAAAACCGTCCCGCTCAATAATTGGTTACAGGTAACTGGAAATCTGAATTCCGAAGAAAAATATATCATATTGCTTCCTCTAAAGAGCCCTTGCGTATATCCTTCTCCACTTCGGCTTCGTTGGTCCCAGCCTATGGCCGGCAAATTCAGATACGGCACTTTTCCACCTGTTACAAATTGTCCATATGCCCATATTCCCAAAATATAACGCTCACTTTTAGCACTAAGCGGAATAAATTTCCTGTACTCTGTGTACAGAATCTGACTGGTATGCTGATTATGAAACAAAGCCGGATTTATCCTAAAATTTATATTGGCAAAAGAGCCTTTTCTGGCATTAACCTGATTGTCCCTGGAGTCATACACGACATTCAGACTCACTCCGTTTACAAAATATTCCAAAGCATCAAATCCTTTTTCTTGGCTGTATTGATAATGATAGGTATATTTTGCGTTTTCTATATCGAGATTTTTATCTTTTATTGAAGAATACCAATCGATATCGATTCCCGCTCCAACATAAAAATTCTCCTTAACCTCCCATGACATAGACTGATGAAACTTGAAATAATTATAATCCATGGGTTGTTCTATACTCTCAAGGGCAAAATCAGGATTCTGCCTTGCAGAAGGAATAATATTGGATCCCAGCCCATAATTTTCCTGAGAAAAAAGATATAGACGATAATCGCCATTGAGATATATTTTGTTGTTTTTTAACAAAACACTATTCTTGGCATTTATCAACAATTGTTTTTTTGTGGTATAGGTTATGCCCAAATTAACAATTGAATATTTATCTGTGAGTTCTTTGCCCTTAAAAGTGTATTGTGCAACACCGCCAAAAACAAATCCTGTCGCAGGTTGTGAGCCAATAACGGGAATTACCAAAAAAAAACTATTTTTTACCGGTTTTATAACCACCACTGCGGAATCCTTTTTCTTAAAAAGCTCAAACAATGTCTTGGGCTGACAAACATCTGGTGCAGACTCAGTTTGAGCCTGCAGCTGCAGATGAAAAAAAACACCCATTATAATCCCCACATAAATATGTTTTGATAGTTTAATTTTCATTATTCTCTATATAAGAATGAAATTAATAACTGTAAATTTTAATCGATTCTCTTAAATATTCCCAGAGGGTATTAAATCCAATTTTCTATTTTTTTGTTTCAATAGTTATTCTGCTTAGTTTTCCGTTAAAATGGGGTGATGCTCCATAATCTGCAACTGGAGTTCCATCATCTGTTCCTATATCTGCCAGATCATCAACAGAAAAAATTCCAGGCTGTGTTTTGGCTAGTTTGCCTTCAGCCACTTTATTCCCATCAACAGTAATGGTTCCCGTTCCTCCTTTTCCTAATCCTCCGCCATCATATTTAAAATCATAAACAATGGTATGTTTTCCTGATGCCAATAGTTCATTTGCAATAATATTATAACTTTCTAATCCTACATAGTTATAAGTAAAGCCCGGCCTGCCGTGTTTTAAATAAAAAGAAAATCCACCAAATTTTCCGCCTTGGCAAACCATAACGCCATTTGCATTTTCTTTAACATCTACCTCACTGGTAATGGTATAGGATGTGTTTTTGGTACTTATAAAAATATCAATTCCCATTCCTTTCATTCCTTCTCCATACGTAACTTTTGTTCTTTCCCCCATTAAATCAGGACGTCCAACAGATTTGGCATCGGTTCTTTCCAGCAGGCGGTCATCAATTGGAAGTACATGAAATTTTTCAGCTTCCTTCATAAACAATGCCTGAAGTTCTTTTAATTTTTCAAGATTTTTAAGCGCCAGATTATTGCTCAGCGAAAAATCAGTGTTCGAATCATATAAATCCCATGAATCTTCTTTCAGTGAAGTTGCTGGTTTTTGTTTCCATGCTGGTCTGTGGATAGTTCTGGCGTACCAGCCCTCGTGGTAAATTGCCCTGTTACCAAACATTTCAAAATATTGGGTGGTGTGGCGCTCTTTTGCTTTGCCATCATCAAAACTATATACCATACTGGTCCCCTCAATAGGATCCTGCTTGATTCCATTAACTTGCTTGGGCGCTGGAATTTTACAAGCCTCAAAAACAGTCGGCGCAATATCAATGATATGGGTAAACTGAGAGCGAATTTCACCTTTTGACTTAATACCATTTGGCCAGCGGATCACAATTCCGTTTCGTGTACCTCCAAAGTCTGATGCTACCTGTTTCGTATAAGAGAACGGCGCATCCATTGCCACAGCCCAACCTGCAGCATAATGCGGATATGTATCTGGTCCCCCCCACTGCTCATAATGTTTGAGCATCTCGGGTACGGTTTCTGGAATTCCATTAAAATAAGTCATTTCATTAAACAGGCCGTTCATTGTTCCTTCTGCGCTGGCTCCATTATCACCAACAATATAAATAAAAACCGTATTGTCCATAACTCCCAAATCTTCAATGGCCGTATACAGACGTCCGATTTCATAATCAGTGTGCTCGCCAAATCCGGCATAAGTCTCCATTTGACGTGCAAAGAGCTTCTTTTCATCGGCCGAAAGACTCTCCCAGTCTTTTATATCTGTTGGTTTAGGCCCAAGCTGCGCATTTTGCGGTACCAGCCCCAGTTTTTTTTGTCGCTCCAAAGTTTCTTGACGAACTTTATCCCAGCCCTGGTCAAATTTCCCTTTGTATTTGTCAATATATTGCTGTGGCGCATGATGAGGAGCATGCGTTGCTCCTGTTGCAAAATAAATCATAAAAGGTTTATCGGGAGTCAGTGCCTTTTGAAAACGAACCCAGCTTATGGCCTGATTGGTCATATCAGTAGTAAAATGATACTCAGGGTCTTTTGGAAGTTCAACCTGTGTTGTTCCGTCATAAACCAATGGTGCCCATTGATTGGTCTCCCCTCCTATAAAGCCATAGAACTTATCAAATCCTGAGTGCGTAGGCCAGCGATCTAAAGAGCCTGATACAGAAATTTCCCATGGCGGTGTTTCATGATATTTTCCAAAAGCAGCAGTGCTGTAACCGTTTTGCCTGAGCACTTCCGCCATAGGTGTGATACTTTGTGGCCTAATGCCGTTATTACCAGGGAAGGCAGTTGCTGTTTCCATTATAGATCCGGCATTGTTGCTGTGATGATTGTAACCTGTAAGTAAAGCCACACGTGTAGGAGAACAAAGCGAAGTGGTATGAAAGCGGTTGTAACTGATTCCCTCTTTACCCAATTTATCGACAAGTGGCATATTAACTGGTCCGCCAAAACGACCTGATGCCCCAAATCCCATGTCATCAATTAAAACAACTACAACATTGGGCGCACCTTTTGGCGCCTTAACTTCCCATCTGGTGGGTGCTTTAGCATCTCTTGCATCTAGCTCTTTGTAGGTGGGCCTTTGTGGTTCTTTTATCGGCAAAATACTCCGATCTAAAGCATTCCCATTATTTTGCGCTCGAGCTGCGGGTGAAAAAATAAATAACAAAAATCCTATCGCACATAAATTTACTGTGGTCTTTAATGTATGTATCATGGTATTTGAATATATTAGATTAGTACTGGCTCAATGGAAAATTGTATTAAAAATCATCTTCTGCATTTAAATTTTTAATAAATCTTAAAATTTCGTCCTCAAGTTCTGCAGAGACGGATTCATATTCTGCCTGACAACGGGTATCTTCCTCTTTTTTTTTCTTGTACTGCTCACTAATCATTTTAGTTATACAATAATCATCACAAATAACCTTGAATTCGTCATCAGCCAAATAAAGAATTATGATCGATTCCATGAACTTCTCAAACTTATTATTATTATATAAAGCCTTTGGTATAGTCATTTTTTATAATCATTTATTCTTAATTCAAATAAAGTACATATCACTAACGAATTTAATTGGGTACTAAACATTTATAAAGTTACACAAACTACGGTTCCAATTTTGTAATTCACTGTGAAACAGATGTAAAATCGAATATAAAACACTAAAAAAAGAACACTTATGTGTTACAGTGATATGGTGTAAATTCTCAAAAGAAAGATTAAATTAAATATTGCAGAATTAAAGCCCTGCATATTTCAGGCCGGCAACTATTTGTGATGCTAAATTACCAGATAAGACAAGGAATCATTTCCCCAATATTTGCAGCAGCATTGGTAATAGTTTCCACTAATCTGGCAAGACTTTTTTTTTGCATCATGCTGTTTTCCATCTAGTATAAAAACACTGTCTTCAATAATAGATCCCAATAAGTCTTTACAGTATTCTTTTTACACTGTAAAGTGCTGCTCAATATTCTTTATTGTCAATAAAAACACAACCCTCCATTGATAAACCACGGATAATCCGGGCTGAGTCCGGATCCTTTCCGCATTAATTAAAAACCTTCCACAACAGATCCTGCACAGACAAGAACGAAACCTATACTGCAGGTGATAACTGTAGAATTATAATTGAGTTCTAACATTGTAAAGCGGCAGCAAAACAGGACTCTCTGTCTTTTTTAAATAAATAAATAAATAAATAAATTAAATATACAAAGGTAAACATCTGTCATGTATGCTGAGAGAACGTATCTATTTTAAGAGCCTCCACAGAATATCTGAATCCTGCTTCAAATGGCATCCCTACAGTATTAATTGCCAATAGAATACCGTTTAAATAAAGTCCGGCCAGCATCGCTAACGCTTCAGCACTATCAGGACCTGCTTTGTCGCTTTTTCCAAAGCTGCAACAGCATTTATGACATTGGAATAGAAAGGATCGCTGGTATGTATAATAACCATAAATTCCTTCTCTCATAGTATTTCAAGAGGTTTTCAAATAAAGAAGCATGGCCATACCATGAAATATAAGACCGTAGCATCCTCTAATAGAGTCCATAAACTATTTATGAATTCATCCTGAATTTCCCGTATTCCATTATTTAGCGCTATATTTATTGTTTTGTAAACATGACTTCACCATGAGAAGCTATCAGTAAATTAACACTGATTTTACCCTATCCGTAGTAAACTGAATATTGCCTGTTATATATAATCTGCTTTGATTAATTTGCCAGCTTGTACTATTTTCGTTGATTTTTGAAGTCATCCCAGCAGAATAATATCCGATAGAGAAATATCTTTAAATCTGGAAAGCTCAGTGCTGGGTTCTTCTGCCAAAAGCAACGAGATTTCTCATCAGTTTTATTGCAAACATTTAAATGAAATTATAGCAACAGCGGGGGCTGTACTATTAAAAGTTACTGGAGGGTGAGAATAACTTTTATTACAAAGTTTTCAAACAAAAATTCAAACAAAAAGCCGCCTCAATCTGAGACGGCTTCGTAAATAAATGATTGACATAGCTGTGACTATTCTGCAAGCAGGTCATAGTAAAATTTAAATAAATGTAATTTTCCAAGTTGAGAACGGGTCCCAAATAAGTCTGTAATTACCAATAATCACAAAGGTAAAACAGACAAAACTAAATTCTCCAAAAACAAATTTAATCCAAGAACGTATTTGTACTAACAAAGCATTGAGGCAAAAACAATACTTCAAGCCGTTTGCAGAAAACAAAAAAGATATCAGCACAAAAAATCTTAAAGGTAGTCTTATTGTATATCAATCAATATATTTTTAAACATTAAACCACTTAAGCAAATTTAAGACAAGGCACCAACTAAAATCCCCCAATAAAGACATTAAAATAATAAAATAAAACACGTTTTCAAAAGGCTATATTGATCTTAAGGAAGAATTTCAGAAACAGGATAGATTTTGAGAACAGAACCCCAATATTGGCTAATTGACATTTTTATTCTTATGATTTTCTTCCTTTAGGTACTGTTAGCCATGTTATTGGATTTGGAAAATAAAGACTCGACCTTGCTCCTGACATGAAAGCCCTATAAATACTAGTTTATTTTTACCGGATTTTCGAAGAATATTTATTATAATCCCCTCTTACCTCTTCTCATGGCATTAAAATTTCTACAATCAATTAAGAAATCATTTGAGCTTAATATCATTGCTGTATTGGATAAAGCCGCAAGGAGTATCTAATTCTAATTAACACGATCATTTTTTATCTTTTTCTGGTGTTCATTTCTAATTATAGCTTAAAAATTTAAATATATTTGCCATACATAAATCAAAAACAAGGACATTTAACGCCATAAAAAGGCATCTTTTTTTAGAAAGCTGCAGTGTTATTTTTAACGATAACAAGTCAAAAAAGAAAGTGATTAAAAAATATAGTAATTCTGTAATGCAAAATTATAAATATCATATGAATTACAAATTATTTGACGTAGTTGGAATAAATCTTATCGCACTGGGGACCTAATACTACTTATATCTAATGATCTTTACAAAATCAGATTCCTAATAGCAATACCAATCAATAATAAATTTGTTCTATTTCAATAATATCCCAAAAATAATTTTGATGATTCTAACAAAAATTGCAACTATAATTTTATACTCTCTAATTGATATAGTCTCAATTATTATAGCGCTTCACATTTAAAACCTAACTCTTCCATTAAAAGAACAATTTCCTCTGTAATGTCATTTTCAGTTTCAAAACGCAAAATACGATCACAATCTTCGAGATCGAAATTCCACTTTACATCAGGAAATGAGCTATTCAATTTCGGAGTAATTCGCTTTACTTCTGAAAAAGAATTTACATTTGTCTTAAACACCAAAACCAAATTTGATTGCTTTTCTGCAGCAACCAACATTGTTAAAAGCTTTTGTTGGCTAAAAGGAATAACATGATTTCCATTTTCATAGTTCAAAATGGTCTTTTTATCAACACCTAGCAGACTTGCAAGATCTAATTGTGTTAGATTCTTATTTTTTCTTATTTCAATTATATCAACTGAAGTAAACACTTTATTGTTATCATTCATTTCTTTTTACATATATAAATGGTTATTAGGTTCTGTTTTTTTTGTTTATTCTTTTAGCACTTTTAGTTTATCCATTTAAAATTGAGTCAAAATTATCTGGGTCTTTTTCGTTATATGAAAATCAATATATTAAGTCTTAATCCATCTTTGGTCAGACCCTTTTAATTCGAATCTATACCTCTGAAATTGCCAGTTACCTAAAAGATAATTTACATTTTATACCAGACATCCTTTAAATTAACGTTACCAAGTATATTTAATTATAAAGATTAATAAGAATCCTTATATCTTTTGTTTAATTTAAATTATTAAATAACTCCAAACAAAGGACTAAATATAAAAAAAACGCTTAACAGTACAATTTGTTAAGCGCTTTTAAAATACAATCTAAAACAATCTAAACATAACTGTAAAGTATTCCACAAATATCAGCATCCGAATTACTTTAGACAACTTAATAAGGACATTAAAATATTGAATTAGGTCATTTTTATTAAAAACTTTGATATTGAGTGCAATAAACTTTAGATCAATATGAAATAAGAAGCTTCCAAATGTTTATAAAAATAATCTCAATAAAAATAAAACTTCTATAATAATTATTAAAACATTATTTTGCTTATTAAATATTAAAAAAATGTAAAATTATTTAAGTAATAAATAAGCACTTCAAGTCATGGTGACAAATATCTGATGAAAACCCCGTGTAGCGCTATTTATCGTTTCTTGATTCATCAAAAATAATTTTAAGTAAAAATTATGCATATAAAAATGGATTACTCCATAACGATATAATTTTAACCCCATATCTGCTTTATATAAGTATTTTAAGTCCATAATTATCTATAAATATCAACAATTAAAACCTAAACATCTTCTTTACCCTAGCCTACTACATTCTAACTCAGTACAAAGGGAATAATATCTAGGTTTTGGAATAAGTGATCAGTCATCATTATTTTTTTACTAATCTAAAAATTCAACGATAAGAAGTCAACTTTGTCACTGTGCTATAGCGATTTAAAACCGAGGCGTAAATAATATTTAAACCTATATAATCTATGCATTTTTCAATCAACAAAGTCCCCAATAATTTAATCATTCTAATTCACACAATAAAATAGTATCCACGCCTACTTAGTTAAAATGTCCTCTCTCGACATTTTTTAGTCCTAATTAACATCAATAACACATTAAATCACCACATCTTTGCTTTAGCAATAATAACAAAGATGCAAGATTAAAAGCGCAATAAAAAATCATGGAAAATAGAAAAATTAAAATAAAATATCCTTTTACAATCGTTATCATCTGTACGATATTATGGATAACAATATTAATATACAGCGTATCGTAGACGACACATTCGGAAACAACAAAAAATTAAAGACAAGTTCTTTAGTTTCATCGTCACTTTATTTAATATCATCAAATTTCTACAAAACAACACTATAGAAAAAAAAAGGGATAAATAACCTATACCTCTGTAAAACTACAAATGGACAGAAAAACAAACACATAGATATAGTTTTATAAAAAGCAAAGATGGACATATTATAAGATAGTCAACAACGATCATGCAATTTGCTGAACACATAAGGGAGACACACATAAAAAACAGTGTAACACGAAACGAACCTTGAAAGCTCTCAGTTTAACATATCTCACAAATATAAACATCTGAAATCAATTTATCCCCACCCAAACAAAGATTTTACAATCAGGAGAGTATATATATTCCAATACAATTGACATAGCAAATCATTAAAAAAAAATAAAAACATAGCGTATTGAGTCACTTTGTCATTACAGATAGTTCTTCAGTTCTATTACATTTAAACAATTTTAACCAAACAAACCCAAACTTTTGTTTTCCTTACCTATTTTTAATACTTATCCTAACAGATATTTTTTCCTGATGTTTTTTGTTTGATTTACTCTCATTATTACATCCAGTGATAGCCAATAATACTACGAGTGAAATAAGTGGCAATACTAATATTAGCAAGCCCAAGGTTAACTTTATATTTTTCATGTTAATCATTTTTTTTATAATACTGAGAATCTTTCACTCAACCTCTAAATCCTCGCCCTTAAATAAAGCCCAAATTAAAGACCCTACCCAACCAAGAATCGTCCAGCCTAGTAAAAGGTTTAATAAAAATATTGCAACCATATTTTGATGCCTACGGCCAATGTATGACGGCAGAAAGTATAACAATCCAGCCGATGCAACTACTAACATTTCCCAAACTCCTATTTGTTCCATTTTTTACTCTTTATATTTATAACTTTCAAATCTTTTTTTTTAATAAAACTGATATGATCTAAATCAATACTTCTATTTTGTTTTTCTACCTAAAACAGCAATTCATTATAATCAGCAATAACCTTGTATTAGATTTTTAGATAATAAGTGAATTTCGTACTCTTCTCGAATCGAGAAAATAATATTTGATGCACAATTTGGCAAGCCGGGCATTTCCCTCATTATTCATATCCCCTTTAGTTATTCAAATAGTACATATGAATAACTTTTGAAATTATCCTTGTTTTAAACTGGTACCCATATTATGCAGCTTTCGTCTTTTGCTCTCTTCTTACAGCGATTTAAAACAAGAAAATAATTTTAAACAGATATTACTATTATTTTTTAATTTCAGAATTGTTTTACATTTTAGCATATTAAAAAAACGCCTAACAATCTAGTGCCAGGCGCTTTTACCAAAGTCCAAAAACTACTACTAACCTACCCTAAACGATTCGGCAAATATCTCAAAGTAAATTAATACAAATAAAAAAACAAGGACATTAAAATAACACATAAGGACTTTTTTTTAAAAAATCTTTGTGGTCGCCAACTGAACCTAACAACTAATTGAACCGCCTTTCATTGCAATGTTTTATAGTGCAATGCTGATTATTACAATACTCAGTTATTTATGAACCTGAATTCAACGAAAACATCTTAAGAGGATTTTTTACACAATTAAATGATGTCCAAAAAACATGATCTTGATTCAATTAAACAACCACAGATCGACATTATCATTAACCACCTGAACGATGCTATGGGCAAATGAGAAAGAATAAAAATACAGTTTTCCCACGATTGTCCAGTTCTTTAATTCATGATTTAATATATATCCTTATTCCTATATTACCCTTTAGGCTAGAGACAGTTTTCCCTTTACTAAAATTGCAAATGCCACCATCATTTCGGTAGTTTTATTAAGTATACAAGAAACTTCTATAATTACGCAAGATCCATTTGAAAACAGACCTACTGATATTCCTATGACAGCACTATCCAAAACCATTGAGAATAATATTATTGAAATTATCACTGATCAAAAATCCACAGTAACAACAAATCCATACTCATTTTACATAAATTAGCTGTCAAATTAAATTATCTCATGAAATGCAGCACCATAGATAGTATACTGCATTTTTTTTATATGCATTAGATTTGGTCTGCATTACATCTTTTAATTTTGGCAAAAATTAAGGATGGTCTGCATAAGGCTATACAAGAAATAATAATTAGCATGGTAGGATATATTTCACCGCTTATCTAATTTGTCATATTTGTTTTTTAGAAGAAACGGGGAGTTGTCATTTTACCGTTGTTTTTAAAGAACTCATAACGAAGGAATATTTCATGGGATCCTGAATTGTAATTGCTTAAGTTAGTAGTTTCATGATCGTAACCATACCCTATATATAATCCGTCAGTAATCTGAAATCCCACCAAAGCACTAAGTGAAGCACTCCACCTGTAAGCAATACCTGCTACAAATTTGTCGTAGAACATAAAATTGGCTGATAAATCTACCTGAAGCGGGGCCCCTTCTACCATTTTGGTAAGTATAGCAGGTTTGAATTTTATGTACTGGTATTTATCGAGGTCAAATACATAACCAGCCATTAAATAATAATTGATTTTGTCTTTATAAATAGCCACATCATTATCATCATACCTGTTGGTTTCAATAAAATTAGGAACAGATAAACCAATATAGGCTTTATCGGAATGCCAATACACACCAGCACCAATATTTGGAGAAAATTTATTGTCGAGATCCTGAAACTGAGGGTCGCCGGCATCTTCTGGGTTTAGTTTATTTGCATCAAGATTAAAAATATTAGCTGTTCCCTTAATACCAAAAGAAAGCTTGAAACTGGCAGATGTCTGAACGGTATAAGAAAGATCAACAGAGATATTATTCTCATTTGTTGGTCCGATTTTGTCATTTACCAAAGAAGCCCCAATGCCCAGATTACTATTGTTAATTGGCGTATTAATTGAAAAACTGCTGGTTTCGGGAGCCCCATCCAAACCTACCCATTGTGTACGGTACAAGCCAAAGATACTTAATACCCCACGAGACCCTGCGTACGCAGGATTAATATTTATAGTGTTGTACATGTATTGCGTAAATTGCGCATCCTGCTGTGCAAAACCAGCCATTGTAGCAAACATTATAACGAAGGAAAATAATTTTGTTCTCATAAAAGATTTTTTTACTTAATTATTACTATCAATTTACTTATAACTTAATTAAACACAAATAGATTTTTCCTGCCAAGGAGATACGCAGCAATAATATGAATTACAACAATATGCGATTTTTTCAATTTAGATAAGTGTTTTCGAAATCGTATAAGACCCCACGAATCATAACATTCAGTAAACACCCCGGTTTTTTAAAATACTCCTCCCAGGTTATCATTTGATGCAATAAATACCCATACTGTGATTAAACAAATAGGTTCAATCACAGACAATAAATGGGCTTTTTTTTACTTAATAACAGTACTTTAAAATCAATTTACAAATAAATAGCCTGACAGATTATGGATCATTAAATCTTTACCGACATACTCAATTGTATAAAAATACGTACCTGTAGCTAAACCTTCACCCCTGAAAACAATAGTTTTATTATTATAATGCCTGGCTTTAAAAATACTTATTCCATATCGATCAAAAATTTCAACTGTATTATCTAAAAAATAATCTAATCCCTGAATATTAAAATAGTCATTCTTTCCATCTCCATTTGGAGATATAGCATTGTAAATTATTAGTTTATCGGGAATTTCTTCAATTTCTACAATAGTTATTGGTGAGAGACAATCAGATTTATTTTTGGCAACGATAGTATGGGCACCTGCTTCCAAATTAGAGTAAATTAACTGATCGGAAAAATTACCATTATCAACACTGTAAACTTCATTAGCCCTTCCCTCTATTGTGATTGTACTTTTATCTATTTTCACCACAGGTGGTTCCGGAGCAATTTTCGGCGCCGCCATAACGCTTCCCGGTAAACTTACACAACCATTTAAATTTGTCGAAATGACAGTATAAATACCCGCATTATCAACCGTGATAGTTGACGTTGTTTCGTTCGTACTCCATAATAAACTTCCTGTTGCAGTTGTACTTAATGTGGAAGTTCCGTTACAATTATCAATCACCAAGACTATTGGCACTTCAGGAGTTACTTTTTCTTCAATAACAATATCAGCTGTTGCATTAGAAGTACATCCATCCTCATTGGTTACAGTAAAGCTATATTTTCCAGCAATGGAGTTTGATATGGTTGTAGTCAATCCCGTTCCTATAACCTCAATTGCCCCATATCTAATAATCCAGTTCCCCGCTGGTAAGTTACTCAACTCTACACTCCAAATATTACTGCTACAAGTCGGCTGTGTAACAAGATTTATTAGTGGAACAGCCGGAGTTGATGGTTGCGCTTTTATACTTACACCCTCAGAAGCTAAAGATGTACACCCATCATCATTCGTAACTGTAAAATTATAAGTAGTCGCTGCCATAAGATCTATAACGGTTGTTGAACCCGAGCCTTGGATACCTCCGGGATTGATCTCCCAATTACCTGTTGGTAATCCACTCAAGGTTACCTGCCCGCTAGCTGATATACATGTAGGCTGAATAATTTTTTCTACTTGTGGAGCTAATGGAGTAATTGGCTGAGCTTTAATTTTAACATCACCTGTTGCCGTGGACGAACATCCTAGATCATTGGTTACTGTAAAATTATAAATATGTCCTGCCGCAAGCCCTGTAACAATAGTCTGTGTTCCGGTTCCTGATACAGCTCCAGGATTAATTATCCAATTACCGATTGGCAAACCACTTAATATCACACTTCCAACAGACAATTCACATGTGGGATTTGTTATGGTTCCTACTATGGGAGCTGACGGTGTAAGAGGCTGATTCTTAATATTAATATTCCCTGTACTTAACGACGTACAACCTACATCGTTTGTAACCGAAAAATTATAATTACTTCCCGCTAGCAGTCCATTAATTGTCGTTTCCGATCCAGCACCTCTCACATCTCCGGGATTAATTACCCAGTTTCCGCTTGGTAATCCGCTTAATGTGACGCTTCCGGTAGCTACAGCACAAGTTGGGTCAACTACCATTTCAACTATAGGAGTCATTGGAGTTGCCGGTTGAATATTCATTTTTATATCCGGGGTAGCTAAAGATGTACACCCATCATCATTAGTTACTGTAAAGTTATACGAACTTCCTGCTACAAGTCCTTTTATGGTTGCCGTAACTCCTATTCCTGACACTGCACCCGGGTTGATTATCCAATTACCTGCAGGTAATCCATTTAGAATCACGCTTCCGGTAGCAGAAACACATGTTGGATGGTTAACCATTTCAATTATCGGAATTGGTGGGGTTCTTGGCTGCACTTTAATCTCTATAGCACCTGTACCTATTGATGTACATCCCATATTATTGGTAACTGTAAAATTATAAGTATAGCCCGATAATAATCCCGTAATCTGCTTTTCTGATCCAGTTCCTGAAATAGCACCTGGGTTGATAATCCAATTGCCATTTGGTAAGCCGCGTAACAGTACACTTCCGGTGGCTACTACACAAGTCGGGGCTGTAACAGCCGCCACAATTGGAGCCGGAGGCGTTACAGGCTGGGCATTAATAACCACATTACCGGTAGCTGCCGAGATACATCCCGTATCATTGGTTACCGTGAAATTATAAATGTTCCCCCCTGTAAGTCCCCCAAGAGTTGTTTCTGTTCCTGTACCTGATATCCCTCCCGGGTTAATTGTCCAGTTACCCAACGGAAGTCCGCTCAATTCCACACTTCCTGTAGCTGTTTGGCAGGTCGGATCGGTAACCGTTCCCACTATGGGAGCAGACGGCGTTGGGGGCTGAGTGAAGATTTCAACAGCATTGGTCGAATTGGAAACACATCCCGCATCATTGGTAACGGTAATATTATAAACTCCCGCAGGCAGATCTTCAATAACCGCAACAGGACCTATGCCTGAAATACCCGGTCCTGTTCCTCCAACCGACCTTAATATCCAGTTTCCTGAAGGAAGCCCGCTCAGCTGAATTTTTCCCAAAGCCGTACAGGTTGGCTGGACAACCCCAACTACTGTCGGAATCCCCGGTGTTACAGGCTGCGCATGGATAATTATACCTCCGATCCCCGCTGAAGTACAGCCCTGGTCATTGGTAACCGATAAATTATATGTGCCCGGAACGGTAAGCCCCGTAAAACTATAAGTACTTCCCGATCCCTGGATTGTGGAAATCGTTGTACCACTAAGATTAAGGGTCCAGTCCCCTGACGGGAGGCCGCTCAACTCAACAATACCGGTATCATTACAGGTAGGCTGAATAACATTTACTGTTGGATTCTGTGGGGTAAGGGGTTGGGCATTTATTGTTACATCCCCATTATTTGTAGTACAGAATACTGCACTGTTTAATTCAAAATGATAATCACCGGCTATTAAACCTGATATTATATAACTCGATCCTGAACCTACTATAACATCATTGACAGGCCCTGTCTGGGTCAGCGTCCAGGTTCCTGACGGCAGATTGTTAAAAGTAATGCTTCCTGTAGCAACTGAACACGTAGG
>NZ_JAUTYT010000025.1:0-29960 GCF_041946075.1 Flavobacterium sp. LAR06
ACTGTTTTTGGTGCAGTCTTTCTAGGTTCGAGTCCTAGTAGACCAACATAAAAGCCTCTCAATTGAGAGGCTTTTTTATGCAATAAATTTATGTGAATTTTAAGTCGTAAAAATCTGATTTAGATTTTTAAGGTGATAACAGGTCTAACTGCATGGTTTACTAATCCTTCGCTAATGCTACCGTTGAAAAAATGTGCAAAGCCGGTTCTTCCATGGGTGCACATTCCAATAATGTCTGCATTTATGCTATTGGCAAAATTGATAATTCCTTTCTCAATGTTGGTATCGTTGTAAATGTGAGTTGTATAGTTGGTGATATTGAATTCGGTTACGAAATTTTTCATTGCTTTTTCAATAACATGTGTTGGTTTGAAGCTGTTTGGTGTGCAGATTGTAACCAAATGTATTTTTGATTCAAAGAATTTAGTAAAGTTTAGTAATTTTTCGAATGGTTTTTTTGTTTCTTCGGAAAAATCAGAGGCAAAAACAATGTTGGTTACTTTGAAATCGGAAATATCTTTTTTGATAACTAAAACAGGTATTTCAGAGTTTCGAACGACTTTTTCAGTGTTAGAGCCAATTAATAGTTCTTCAACGCCAGATGAGCCGTGTGATCCCATGATAATTAAATCAATGTCATAGTCTTTGCTTACTTGTGTGATTCCGTGAATAGGTTTGTCTATTTTTACAATTTCGGTCACCGGAATTCCGTCCAGATAAGGTCTTGAAGAGATGTTGTCAAGCATTTCGTTTGCTTTTTTCATAAAAAGCATTGTTTCGGGAATACTTGCGCCACCCAATATAGCGTCATTCATTTGGTGTGGTAATTCAAGCATGTGTAAAACGATAATTTCAGAATCGTTTTTTTGGGCAATTTGTGCAGCAACTTTTAGGGCGTCTTCTGCATGTTCTGAAAAGTCAGTAGGGACTAAAATTCGTTTCATAATTTTTTGAGGTTAAATTATTTGAATAATCCGTGATTTTAATGCTTCTATAAAGATAAGAAATATTTTTAGAGCAATCAATTTATTTTGATTTATAAAAAAAACACTATATTTGCACCGTTATTTATTAAAATCTAAATAATGAGGGGACTAAGTGTCCCCTCTTTTTATAAAATTATGACATTTAAAGAAAAAGTAAACGGATTAATCGCAGAAGCTCTTCTGGAAAAGCCTTCAATCTTTTTGATTGATTTATCTATTTCAGATTCTTTCAAAATTAGTGTTGGTTTAGACGGAGATAATGGAGTGGCGCTGCAGGATTGTATTGATGTTAGTCGTGCAATCGAGAATAATCTGGATCGTGAAGAGCAGGATTTTTCGCTGGAAGTAGCATCGGTTGGAGTAGGATCACCTTTGAAAATGACAAGGCAATACAAGAAAAATATTGGTAGAACGTTGATTGTTACTACAAATACTGAAAAAATTGAAGCAGAATTAGTAGAAGCTAACGATGTTTTTATAATTTTGTCTTGGAAAGCAAGAGAACCGAAAAAAGTAGGAAAAGGAAAAGAAACAGTTCAAAAAGAGCAACAAATACCTTATACAGAAATTAAAGAGGCAATTGTTACAGTAACATTTTAATTAAAGAATTCGCATGGAAAATTTAGCATTAATCGATTCATTCTCAGAGTTTAAAGATAATAAACTTATTGATCG
This sequence comes from Flavobacterium sp. LAR06, assembly GCF_041946075.1. Taxonomy (NCBI): domain Bacteria; kingdom Pseudomonadati; phylum Bacteroidota; class Flavobacteriia; order Flavobacteriales; family Flavobacteriaceae; genus Flavobacterium; species Flavobacterium sp. LAR06. The sequence goes on from NZ_JAUTYT010000025.1 coordinate 1,662, forward strand.
TGTAACGCTTATGGCAATTTTAGAGGACGTGTTTAGAAATGCATTAAAGAAAAAATACGGTTCTGATGATAACTTCGACATCATTATAAATCCTGATAAAGGGGATATGGAGATTTGGAGAAGAAGAGTAATCGTTGCTGACGAAGATCTTGATTTTGAAAACGAAGAAATTACCTTGACTGAAGCAAGAATGATCGAAGCGGATTTTGAAATTGGTGAGGAAGTTTCTGAAGAGGTTAAATTGATTGACTTAGGAAGAAGAGCTATTTTGGCTTTGCGTCAAAACTTAATATCTAAAATTCACGAACACGATAATACAAATCTTTACAAGCAATTTAAAGATATTATCGGTGATATTTATACTGCTGAAGTGCACCACGTACGTCCTAGAGTGGTTATCTTAGTTGATGATGAAGGAAACGAAATTGTGCTTCCGAAAGAAAAACAAATTCCATCTGACTTTTTCCGTAAAGGAGATAATGTTCGTGGAATCATTGAAAGTGTTGAATTAAAAGGAAACAAACCTCAAATTATTATGTCTAGAACTTCTGAGAAGTTTTTAGAGAAATTGTTTGAACAGGAAATTCCTGAAGTATTTGACGGTTTGATTACAGTTAAAAATGTAGTTCGTATTCCAGGTGAAAAAGCAAAAGTAGCGGTAGATTCTTATGATGACAGAATTGACCCTGTTGGAGCTTGCGTTGGTATGAAAGGATCTCGTATTCACGGGATTGTTCGTGAATTAGGAAACGAAAATATTGACGTTATCAATTATACAAGCAATATTCAATTGTTTATTACAAGAGCATTAAGCCCTGCTAAAGTTTCTTCTATCAAAATTGACGAAGTAAACAAAAGAGCTGAAGTTTTCTTGAAGTTAGAAGAAGTTTCTAAAGCAATTGGTAGAGGAGGTCATAATATTAAATTAGCGGGTCAGTTAACAGGTTACGAATTAGATGTTATTCGTGAGGGAGATGTTGCAGGAGCAACAGCTGATGAAGACGATGTTGAATTAACAGAGTTTTCAGATGAAATCGAAGGCTGGGTAATTGAAGAATTTGCTAAAATAGGTTTAGATACTGCAAAAAGTATTCTTAAACAAGAAGTAGAAGACTTAGTAAGAAGAACGGATTTAGAAGAGGAAACTATTCTTGACGTTATGAAAATACTAAAAGAAGAGTTTGATAACTAATTATCTGCTCTAACAACACAACGAAAAAGGTAATAATAAAAAGGTTATATGTCTGAAGAGAGAGTAATAAGAATAAACAAGGTTTTAAGGGAATTAAATATTTCGTTAGAAAGAGCTGTTGATTATCTAAAAGATAAGGGAATTGCTATTGATGCAAATCCGAATGCGAAAATTTCTGATAGCGAATTTAATATCCTACAAAGCCAATTTGCGGGCGATAAGGGGAATAAGGAAGCTTCTAAAGAAGTAGGAGAAGAGAAAAGAAAAGAAAAAGAAGCTTTACGTGTTGAACGTGAGAAAGAAATTGAGGACAAACGCAGACAAGACGAAGAGCGCCAAAAACAGCAAGAAGTTATAAAAGCGAGAGCTGTTGTAACCGGACCTGTTCAGGTTGGTAAAATTGATTTAAATCCAAAAAAACCTGCAATTGTTTCTGCTCCTGTTGAGGAACCTGCGAAAGTAGAAGAACCGAAAGCAGTTGCGACTCCAGCTCAACCAGAAAAACCTGTTCAAAAAGAAATTGTACAGCCTGAGCCAGTTGTTGCTCCTGTCGTTTCTGAAGAGAAAAAGGTAGAAAAACCTATTATTACAGAGAAGAAAGAAGTAAAAGTGGAAGCTCCAAAAGTAGTAGCGCAAGAGCCTGTTGTCTCAACAGATCCGGCAACTGCAGAAGAGACTATCACTACTCAATATCAAAAATTATCAGGAACTACTCTTACTGGGCAAACGATTGATTTATCTCAATTCAATAAGCCTAAGAAAAAGAAAGAAGATCCGAAGATAGTACCTAATAAACCTGGAGCTCCAGGAGCTGGTAATAACGCGAACAAAAATAAGCGTAAAAGAATTGCTCCGAAACCAGGTACTCCGGGTGCGCCAAAACCTGCTACAGGTAATGCGCCGGGAACACCAAATCCTAATAAAATTACACCAAATACTGGTGGTGGAGGTTTTAATGCTAACAGAAGTGCAAGACCTGGTTTTGTAAAAGGAAACCGTCCTGCTATTGTGGCTAAAGTTGAGCCTACTGAAGAGGAAGTAAAAAACCAAATTAGAGAGACTCTTGAAAAACTTCAGGGTAAAGGTGGTAAATCTAAAGCTGCTAAATACAGACGAGATAAAAGAGATACACACCGTCAGAAATCTGATGAGGAGCAAAGAGCGATTGACGAAGGAAGTAAAACTATTAAAGTTACAGAATTCGTTACAGTTGGTGAAATTGCAATCATGATGGATGTGCCGATTACTAAAGTGATTGGAACTTGTATGTCGCTTGGAATCATGGTTACCATGAACCAGCGTTTAGATGCTGAAACTTTAACTATTGTGGCTGATGAGTTTGGTTACGAAGTTGAGTTCATCACAGTTGATATTGAAGATGCTATTGAGGTAGTTGAAGATAAAGAAGAAGATTTAGTGGTTAGGGCACCAATTGTTACTGTAATGGGGCACGTCGATCACGGTAAAACATCTTTACTGGATTATATTCGTAAAGAAAATGTTATTGCTGGTGAGTCTGGAGGTATTACACAACACATTGGAGCTTACGGAGTAACTTTAGATAACGGTCAAAAAATCGCATTCTTAGATACACCGGGTCACGAGGCGTTTACCGCGATGCGTGCACGTGGAGCTCAGGTTACCGATATCGCTATTATTGTTGTTGCTGCGGATGATGATATCATGCCACAAACAAAAGAGGCTATCTCTCACGCACAAGCTGCAGGAGTGCCAATTATATTTGCAATCAATAAAATTGATAAACCAAATGCGAATGTTGAGAAAATCAAAGAACGTTTGGCTAGTATGAATTTACTTGTTGAAGATTGGGGTGGAAAAATTCAGTCACATGATATTTCTGCAAAAGTTGGAACAGGAGTAAAAGAATTATTAGAAAAAGTTTTATTAGAAGCAGAGATTTTAGATTTAAAATCGAATCCAAATAAAGCGGCTCAGGGAACTGTAGTTGAGGCTTTCTTAGATAAAGGAAAAGGATATGTTTCTACAATTTTAGTTCAACACGGAACTTTAAAAGTTGGAGATTATATGTTAGCAGGTAAGCATCATGGTAAAATTAAAGCTATGCATGACGAACGTGGACATATCGTTAAAGAAGCAGGTCCGTCGACTCCAGTATCTGTATTAGGTTTAGATGGTGCTGCAACTGCAGGTGATAAGTTCAATGTATTTGAAGATGAAAAAGAAGCAAAACAAATTGCATCTAAACGTTCTCAATTAATGCGTGAACAATCTGTACGTACACAACGTCATATTACACTTGACGAAATTGGTCGTCGTATCGCTCTTGGTCAGTTTAAAGAACTTAACGTAATCCTTAAAGGAGATGTTGATGGATCTGTTGAAGCATTATCAGATTCGTTTTCTAAACTTTCTACTGAAGAAGTTCAAATTAATATTATCCATAAAGGTGTTGGTGCAATTACGGAGACTGACGTTATGTTGGCTTCTGCTTCTGATGCAATCATTATCGGATTTAACGTTCGTCCTGCTGGAAATGCGAGACAACTTGCTGATAAAGAAGAAATCGATATCCGTTACTATTCTATCATCTACGCTGCTATCGATGACTTGAAAGATGCGATGGAAGGAATGTTAGCTCCTGAGATGAAAGAAGAAATTTTAGGAACTGCTGAAATTCGTGAGATTTTCAAAATTTCTAAAGTGGGATCAATTGCAGGATGTATGGTAATGGATGGTAAAATCATGAGAACTTCTAAAATTAGAGTTATTAGAGAAGGAGTAGTGGTGCATACAGGAGAACTTGTAGCATTGAAACGTTTCAAAGATGATGTTAAAGAAGTTTCTAAAGGTTACGATTGTGGTATCCAGATTAAAGGCTACAACGACATCGAAGAAAGAGATGTTATTGAAGCATACCATGAAGTAGCAATCAAAAAGAAATTGAAATAATATTCAATAATTATATTTTAAAGCCTCAATGAAAATTGAGGCTTTTTTTGTAAAAGGATTTTATAATATTTATTTTTTGAGGAATTGGTTTGTAGTTAAAAATTATAGTTTACTTTTAATGTTATTTTTGATAAAATTATTTGATATGAAAACATTTTTATATTCAGTTATTATTTTTATAAGCTTTTCAGCAATTTCTTTTTCGCAGGAAGCTGTTGAAAAGGCGTCTCCTCCGTCAGGAAATGCTTTAGTTGGAGATTATTATGGAGCTGCTGTTTCTAAAGCTGCGGAAAGTAAAGCGATCTCGGTAGAAAAATTAGAAGCTAAATTGCAAAATGAAAAAAAGATAGAAAATGTTACCGTTAAGGGTGAAGTAACAGATGTTTGTGAAAAAAGAGGCTGCTGGTTGACTGTGAAAACGGATAATGGTTCTTCTTTTTTTGTAAAAATGAAGGATTATGCTTTTTTTGTTCCGACGTCCTTAAAAGGTAAAAATGTTGTTTTAGAAGGTAATGCTGAGAAAAAAATCACATCCGTTGATGATCTTAAACACTATGCTAAAGATGCTAAAAAATCACAAGCTGAGATCAATGCTATTACTTCGCCAAAAGAAGAGATACGTTTTTTAGCTGATGGAATTAAGGTTGTAGATTGATTTTAGATTTTCTGAAGTTGAAAAATTATAGAAACGGAAAAAACAGTATGCAACTAAAGAATAATTAAAGCCTCATTTAAAAATGAGGCTTTTTTATTTTGAATGTAATTCTGATTTTGTCCGATATTTGATTTTTAAATGGGATTAGAAAACTTCATTCATTTTATTTTCCAGAATATAGTTTGAAGGTGTTTTTCCCAAATTTTTTTTGAACATAAAAATAAAGGCGCTGGTAGTTTCATAGCCTAAATCTAAAGCTATTTCTTTAATTGATTGTTTTTCGCCTAGTCTTTTTATGGCTTCTAAAAGTTTTAACCTTATGCGCCAATCACTAAAATTCATGCCTAATTCTTTAATAAATAACCGGGATAGGGTTCTGGTGCTCATAAACGACAAATTGGCATAATAATCTATGGTGTATTTACTAGCTGTGTCATTTATTAAAAGTGAAATGATATTTTGAAGTTTTGCATGATTACTTGTAGGCAGAAAAGTAGAACTGGGTTTAATTAAGGCTAGCTCATCTATAAATACATCCATAATTCTCTTTTGAGAAAGTGTTGGATTTTCTTCATTTTCAAATGAGATAATTTTAAACATTAATTGTTTTAAGAATACAGAAATATCAAAAGAGAAACTACTTGCTGGGAGTTTTTCTGCAAAGCAAGGGTCTATAAAAACACTATATAATTTTACATTCTTCTGAAAAGACACCTGGTGTTCGATTCCACCGGGAATCCATAAGCCCTGCAATGGATTAACTACCCAAATCTGATTTTTTACAACTACATTCATGACCCCGCTTGTTGCATAAAGAAGTTGTGCTCTCGGATGCGAATGAGATGCACAAATAGCGTCTGTGATTTTTTCAGTATAACCTAAAACGGATAATGATGGATTTATCTGAAAGCCATAGTCCACAACAAGATATGTCTGATAATCGTTATTCATTGTCCAAATGTAGTGATTATGACAGTGTAATTAATTAGCATCTTTGTTAAAAATAAATTACCATTATTTATTACCGTTCAAAATATAAATAACGCCTTATGACAAATGTTAAGACGCAGCCCGAAGTGGTTCAGAAAACAATTTATTCCATTCTTTTTATTATTAGTTTTTCTCACTTTATAAATGATTTATTGCAAGCTGTAATACCTTCTGTTTATCCATTATTTAAAGAAAAATTTAATTTAACTTTTACACAAATTGGACTGATAACTTTTACTTATCAACTTACTGCTTCAATTTTGCAGCCGTTTGTCGGAATGTATACGGATAAAAAATCTAAACCCTATTCATTAGTTGTTGGAATGACTTTTACTCTAGTGGGATTGTTTTTTGTTTCTATTGCAGCTAGTTTTTCCTATTTATTGATTGCAGTGAGTTTGATTGGAATTGGATCTTCTGTCTTTCATCCTGAATCTTCAAGAGTGGCTCATTTAGCTTCAGGTGGAAAAAAAGGATTGGCACAATCTATTTTTCAATTAGGAGGTAATGCAGGAAGTGCCGTTGGGCCTTTATTGGCAGCCTTAATTATTATACCCAATGGACAATCCTATATTGTTTGGTTTTGTGCTGTAGCTTTGATAGGGATTTTTGCCTTATATAGAATTGCTATTTGGTACACTGATCATTTGGAAGTAAAACGCAAAAATAAAACGACATCACAAGAAGTTATTACTCATCAGCTTTCTAAAAGAAGAGTTTGGTTGTCACTGGTTATTTTATTGGTTTTAATTTTTTCTAAATATTTTTATATGGCCAGTATTACAAGCTATTATACTTTTTTCTTAATAGATAAATTTCATTTGTCTATTCAGCAATCACAAATTTATTTGTTTGTATTTTTAGGATCAGTTGCTGCAGGAACACTTATGGGTGGTCTTATAGGCGATAAATTTGGTAGAAAATATGTAATATGGATTTCTATTTTAGGAGTAGCGCCCTTTACATTGATGTTGCCTTATGTTTCATTATTTTGGATTGGGATTTTGTCTGTGTTAATTGGATTGATACTTTCTTCTGCTTTCTCTGCAATTTTGGTATATGCAACGGAATTACTGCCTGGTAAAGTTGGTTTGGTGGCCGGTCTGTTTTTTGGATTTGCTTTTGGAATGGGAGGTCTGGGATCTGCAGTTTTAGGTAAACTTGCTGATTTGACGAGTATTGAATATGTTTTTAGAATTTGCGCCTTTTTACCATTGATTGGTGTAATTGCAGGTTTTTTGCCTAATATTGAAAGTAAGAAAGTTTAATAGATTTAGATGTAATAACAAAAAAGCAACTCAATTGAGTTGCTTTTTTGTTATTGTCGTATATCAGTTATAGTTATTTGCTGGGTTTGATCAGAAACACAAGTTTGTATCTCTTTTTAATTTCGACTAAATTTCGTTCTGCTTCGATTCTGGTCTTAAAATTTCCGACAATTACTTTATAGTTCGGTGTGTTAAAAATAATAGTGCTGTCGACGTTACTATTTTCTCTTTTAAAATCGGATAAGGTTTTTTTAGCTTCATCGCTTTTGCCACTAAAAATCTGGATTTTATAAGTATCGTTTGTGCTTATTGACGTGTTAATTTTGCGTTTGTCGTTCAGTAACTGCTCAAATTTAGGATCCTGATTTACTGTTAAATTTTGGTCTTGAGCATTAATGTTATAGGCTAATGTTAACATTGTTAATGTTAAGAAAACTCTTTTTGAAGGGGTTAAAATTCTCATAATGTGATGGTTTTTATGCAAAAATAGTATTTAAAGTTTGTATGGAAAATTTTAATATTATTTAGAATTGATATAAATTGATATTTAAGACTATTTTAAGGTTTTGAGAATAGTTCATAAGTCGTATTTTTGTGCAAGTTTTAAAAGAGGGTATTCGTTTTTTATTGTTTTACTACAGTAAAAATCATACCAAAAATTAGTAGATAATTATTATACTATATGAAAAAGGTGGGTAACCATAATTCGATCTCAAGAAAATTGCTGCTTAGCTTATCGCTAACGCTGATTTTCTCCCTAACTTCATTTGCTCAAGATGCTGCTGCTCCGGCGGCGCCTGAAGCTGCTGCTCCGGCTGCAACTGCAGGTGGTGATCCAGTAAAAGGGAAGGAACTTTTTAATGCAAATTGCGCTGCATGTCACAAATTAGATGCTAAATCAACAGGTCCTGCTTTAAGAGGTGTTGCTTCTAAGCATGATATGGCTTGGATTTACAAGTGGGTGCATAACAGTTCTGACATGATTAAGTCAGGTGATGCTGTTGCTGTTAAACTTTTTGAAGAAAACAACAAGTCTGTAATGACTTCTTTTCCTCAATTATCTGAAGGTGATATTGATAATATTATTGCTTATACTTCTGAAGTAAAAGCTGAGCCAGCTCCTGGTACGTCTGGAACTGTCCCTCCTGGTGAAAAAGTTGAAGGCGGTGGAATTTCTAATAATATTATTTTAGGCGCTCTTGCTCTTGTGATGGCTATTTTAGTTGTCATGTTAGTAATGGTTAATAAAGTATTGACGAAAGTTGCTAGCAAAAATGGCATTGAGATTCCTTCTAGAGAAGCTAGAACTCCAATTTGGAAAGCTTTTGCTAGAAATCAATTTTTGGTATTGGTTACTTCTATATTCTTATTATTGGCGAGTGGTTATTTTGTGTACGCTTATTTGATGCAAGTTGGTGTTGATCAAAATTATGAGCCAATTCAGCCAATTCACTATTCTCATAAAATTCACGCAGGAGATAATGAGATCAATTGTAAATATTGTCACTCTGCTGCTCGTGTAAGTAAAAATGCTGGTATTCCATCATTAAATGTTTGTATGAACTGTCATAAAAATATTTCTGAGGTTGCTGAGACTACTGCTACCCCTGAGTACAGCAAAGCATTCTACGATGCTCAAATTCAAAAATTATATGATGCTGTTGGATGGGATAAGACTAAACAAGCTTATACTGGAAAAACACAGCCTGTTAAATGGGTTCGTATTCATAATTTACCTGATTTCGTGTACTTCAATCACTCTCAACACGTAAATGTTGCTGGAGTTGAATGTCAAACATGTCACGGTCCGGTGCAGGAATTTGAAATCATGAAGCAATACTCTAAATTAACAATGGGATGGTGTGTTGATTGCCATAGAAAAACTGATGTTAAGATGGAAGGAAATGCATACTATGATAAAATTCATGCTGAACTTTCTAAAAAATACGGTGTAGAGAAATTGACTGCAGCGCAAATGGGAGGTTTAGAATGCGGTAAATGCCACTATTAATCGAATTATTAAGATTTTAATATTTATATACAATGTCATCAAACAAAAAATACTGGAAAAGTGTTGAAGAACTAGAGAATAGTTCTATTGTTGAGGCGCTTAGAAATAACGAATTCGTTGAAGAGATTCCTACAGAAGAATTCTTAGGGAATGCAGATGCTTTAGCTCAATCTGGGACTTCACGTCGTGACTTTTTAAAGTACGTAGGGTTTAGTACTGCAGCTGTTACACTTGCTGCTTGCGAAGGTCCTGTTCACAAGTCTATCCCTTATGTTTTACAACCGGAACAAATCATTCCTGGTGTTGCAGATTATTACGCAACTACTGTTTTTGATGGTTTTGATTTTGCTAACTTATTAGTGAAAACTCGTGAGGGTCGTCCAATTAAAATTGATAACAATACTATTTCTGGAGCTAAATTTTCAGCCAATGCTAGAATTCATGCATCTATCTTATCATTATATGATAGCATGCGTTTGAAAGAGCCTAAATTGGAAGGGAAAAATAGTAGCTGGTCTGCTGTTGATTTAAAAATTAAATCAAGTCTTGCTGATGCAAAAGCAAAAGGTGGGCAAGTGGTATTGTTGACAAATACTTTAGCGAGTCCATCTACTGAAAAGTTAATAGGTGAATTTATCGCTAAAAACCCTAATGCAAAACATGTTGTTTATGATGCAGTTTCTTCATCTGACGCATTAGATGCATTTGAAACAGTTTACGGTGAAAGAGCTTTAGTTGATTATGATTTTTCGAAAGCTTCTTTAATTGTTTCTGTTGGTGCTGATTTCTTGGGAGACTGGCAAGGTGGTGGATACGATGCAGGATATGCAAAAGGACGTATTCCTCAAAACGGAAAAATGTCTCGTCACTTTCAGTTCGAATCAAATATGACATTATCTGGAGCTGCTGCTGATAAGCGTGTTCCAATGACTATTGCTGATCAAAAACAAGCTTTAGTTCAAATATATAATATAGTTGCAGGTGCTAGTGTTGCTGTTACTTTAGATGGTAATTTTAAAGCAGAAGTTGTTAAAGCTGCCCAACAGTTAAGAGCTGCTGGTTCTAAAGGAGTTTTAGTATCTGGAATTGAAGATAAAAATGCACAATTATTAGTTTTAGCTATCAATCAGGTATTGGCTAGTGAAGCTTTTAATACTGCTGGTACAAGACAAATTAGAAAAGGTTCTAATGCGGTTGTATCTCAATTAATAAAAGATATGAATGCTGGTAGTGTTCATACTTTAATCATGAGTGGTATTAATCCTGTTTACACATTGGCTGATTCAGCTTCTTTTGTTTCTGGATTGAAAAAAGTAAAAACTTCAGTTGCTTTTTCTTTAAAAGAAGATGAAACTGCATCGATTACTACAATTGCTGCTCCTGCTCCTCATTACTTAGAATCATGGGGTGATGTTGTACTTACAAAAGGAACTTATAGTTTGACTCAACCAACTATTCGTCCTATATTCAATACGAAACAATTTCAAGACGTTTTATTATCATTAAACGGTGTTCCTGGAAACTTCTACGATTATCTTAAAGCTAATTCAGCTGCGATTATTGCAGGTTCTTCTTGGAATAAAGTTTTACATGATGGTGTTTTTCTAATTGGTTCTACTGCTTTAGCTGCTGGTTCTTTTGATTACACTGCTGCTGCAAGTGCAGTGTCTAAATCAAGATCAGCCGGAAATTTCGAATTAGTATTATATACTAAAACGGGTATGGGTGATGGACAACAAGCAAACAATCCTTGGTTGCAAGAGTTTCCAGATCCTATCACAAGAGTTTCTTGGGATAACTATGTAACTGTTTCTAATGCTGATGCTAAGAAACTTGGATTAACAAATGAAATTGTTGCTAACGGTGGTTTGAATGGTAGTTATGCTACAATTACTACTGCTGATGGAGCTAAGTTGGAAAACGTACCCGTAATTGTTCAGCCTGGACAAGCTGTAGGTACAGTTGGTTTAGCTGTAGGTTACGGTCGTAAAGCGGCTTTAAAAGATGAAATGCAGGTAGGTTTAAATGCCTATGCTTTATATAAAAACTTCAATAGTGTTCAATCTGTATCTATTGCGAAAGCAAATGGAGTTCACGAGTTTGCTTGTGTTCAGGGACAGAAAACATTAATGGGTAGAGGAGATATTATTAAAGAAACTACTCTTGAGATTTTTAATACTAAAGATGCTGAACATTGGAATGAAAAACCAATGGTATCTTTAGATCACCAGGAAGTTGAGGCTACAACTGTCGATTTATGGGAATCATTTGATCGTACTACCGGGCATCACTTTAATCTTTCAATTGACTTAAATGCTTGTACTGGTTGTGGTGCATGTGTTATTGCTTGTCATGCTGAGAATAACGTTCCGGTTGTTGGTAAAGCAGAGGTAAGAAGAAGTCGTGATATGCACTGGTTGCGTATTGACAGATATTATTCTTCTGAAAGTACTTTTGAAGGTGATAATGAAAGAAAAGAAAATATTGCTGGTTTATCTAGTTCATTATCTACATTTAATGAAATGGAAAAAGCTGGGGATAATCCACAAGTTTCATTCCAGCCAGTTATGTGTCAGCACTGTAATCACGCACCATGTGAGACAGTATGCCCTGTAGCTGCTACATCTCACGGTCGTGAAGGTCAAAACCACATGGCATATAACAGATGTGTTGGTACTCGTTATTGTGCGAACAACTGTCCATATAAAGTACGTCGTTTCAACTGGTTCTTGTACAACAAAAACACAGAATTCGATTACCATATGAATGACGATTTAGGACGCATGGTGTTAAACCCAGACGTAAACGTTCGTTCTCGTGGAGTTATGGAAAAATGTTCTATGTGTATTCAAATGACACAAGCAACTAAGTTAAAAGCTAAAAATGAAGGTCGCCCAGTTGCTGATGGTGAATTCCAAACAGCTTGTTCTAATGCTTGTTCTTCTGGAGCAATGATATTTGGTGATGTTAATGATGCTGAAAGCAAAGTAGCTAAATTAGCAGCTGATGAAAGATCATATCACTTGTTAGAGCATGTAGGAACAAAACCTAATGTGGTTTACCATGTTAAAGTTAGAAATACTTAGTAAAATTATTAATTAGAAACAATATAAAGGATTATGTCGTCTCACTACGAAGCACCCATTAGAAAACCTTTAGTTATAGGTGATAAATCTTATCACGATGTAACAGTAGATGTAGCTGCACCTGTTGAGGGGCCTGCAAACAAACAATGGTGGATTGTATTTTCAATCGCATTAATAGCCTTCCTTTGGGGGTTAGGTTGTATCATTTACACCGTATCTACCGGTATCGGAACTTGGGGATTAAATAAAACAGTTGGTTGGGCTTGGGATATCACGAACTTCGTTTGGTGGGTTGGTATTGGTCACGCTGGAACATTAATTTCTGCGGTATTATTACTTTTCCGTCAACGTTGGAGAATGGCTATTAACCGTTCTGCAGAAGCAATGACTATCTTCTCAGTAGTTCAAGCAGGTCTATTTCCAATTATTCACATGGGACGTCCATGGTTAGCGTACTGGGTTTTACCTATTCCAAATCAATTTGGATCTTTATGGGTAAACTTTAACTCACCATTGCTTTGGGATGTGTTCGCAATTTCAACGTATCTTTCAGTATCATTAGTTTTCTGGTGGACTGGTTTATTACCTGACTTTGCAATGCTACGTGATAGAGCGGTAACACCTTTTACAAAAAGAGTTTATTCGATCCTAAGTTTCGGATGGAGTGGTAGAGCTAAAGATTGGCAGCGTTTTGAAGAAGTATCTCTAGTATTAGCTGGTTTGGCTACTCCTCTTGTACTTTCTGTACACACTATTGTATCGATGGACTTTGCTACTTCAGTAATTCCAGGATGGCATACTACAATTTTCCCTCCATACTTCGTTGCTGGAGCGGTATTCTCAGGGTTTGCAATGGTAAATACATTGTTGATCGTTATGAGAAAAGTTTCTAATCTTGAAGCATACATTACATTACAACATATCGAATTAATGAATATCATTATTATGATTACTGGTTCTATTGTTGGTGTAGCTTATATTACTGAGTTGTTTGTAGCTTGGTATTCAGGAGTAGAGTATGAGCAATATGCTTTCTTAAACAGAGCTACCGGACCTTACTGGTGGGCATATTGGTCAATGATGACTTGTAATGTTTTTTCACCACAATTTATGTGGTTCAAAAAATTAAGAACTAGTATCATGTTCTCTTTTATTATTTCGATTGTGGTAAATATCGGAATGTGGTTTGAAAGATTCGTAATTATTGTTACTTCTTTACATAGAGATTACCTTCCATCTTCTTGGACAATGTTCTCACCAACATTTGTTGATATTGGAATTTTCATCGGAACAATTGGTTTCTTCTTTGTATTGTTTTTATTATACTCTAGAACATTCCCTGTAATTGCTCAGGCAGAGGTTAAAACAATTTTGAAAGGAACAGGAGATAATTACATTAGAGAAAGAGCAAATAAAGATTCACATCATGAGTAATAAAGTAATATACGCCATTTATAATGACGATGATATTTTGATGGATGCAGTAAAGAAAACCAGAGCTGCTCATCATCATATTGAAGAGGTTTTTACTCCATTCCCAGTTCACGGATTGGATAAAGCTATGGGTTTAGCACCAACAAGATTAGCAATTTGTGCTTTTTTATATGGATGTGTTGGTATTTCTGTTGCAACAACAATGATGAGTTATATCATGATTCATGACTGGCCACAGGATATTGGTGGAAAACCAAGTTTTAGTTTCATTCAGAATATGCCATCTTTTGTGCCAATTATGTTTGAGATGACTGTGTTTTTCGCTGCCCACTTAATGGTAATCACTTTTTACATGAGAAGTAGATTATGGCCATTTAAGCAAGCTGAGAATCCTGATGTAAGAACAACAGATGACCATTTCTTAATGGAAGTTGCTGTAAACGATAACGAAGCAGAACTTGTTTCTTTTTTCGAAGGTACAGGAGCTGTTGAAGTTAAAGTAATTGAAAAGAATTAATTGTAGCTATGAAAAGGATATATAAAATAACACTTTTAGTTGGTATAACTATTTTAGTTTCATCTTGCCACAATAATTCGGCACCAAACTATCAGTACTTCCCTAATATGTATGAATCTGTAGGTTATGAGACTTACTCAGAAGCAAAGATATTTAAAGGAGGAAAAGAAGGACAGCTTCCTGTAGAAGGAACTATCAATAGAGGTTTTGAACCTTATGAGTATGAAAATTCAACTGCTGGTTATGAATTGGCTAAAGCTAATTTAAAATCACCTTTAAGTGAAGCGGATAGAAATTCAGAAAAAGGAAAAGAACTTTTTGAAATTTACTGTATTAGTTGTCATGGTGCAACTGGAAACGGTAAAGGTAAATTGGTTGAAAGAGAAAAATTTCTTGGAGTACCTAGCTATAAAGACAGAGTTATTACTGAAGGAAGTATCTTTCACGTTGAAACTTATGGTTTAAATGCAATGGGTTCACATGCAAATCAATTAAGTGCCCACGAACGTTGGTTAGTTGCTGACTATGTTCTAAAACTAAAAAGCCAATTATAATTGTTGAACAAACTGATCGTAATAGATATGTATACATTTTCAAGTAAATTAAAAACTTTTTCTATCATCCTAATGGCCCTTGGTATATTAGGAATTGGATATGGTTTTTTAACTGCTCCTAAAAATATCGAAGAGGTAGAAACTCTTCTGGCTAAAGAAGCATCAGAGCACGGTGGAGGACATGGTGAAGCCGCTGCGGCACATCATGAAGAAAAAGCTGAAGCAACGCAACACGCAGAAACAGTTGAAGCAGTTCATCATGAAGAAGCTAAAGATGCAAATGTTGAAGAGGCTGTGAGTAAAGATTCAGTTGTTGCTAATGAAGATACTACTCATGTAGTAAAAGCTGAGGAAGCACACGAAACTGAAGCTGCAGTTGCACATGATGTAAAAGCGGATAAACACGCTGAAGCTTCTCATGGACATGATCCTAAAGCGCATGCAGAACACGTTTTACACCAATTGCAAAACAAACCTTGGTCTGCTTTGTATGTTGCGAGTATTTTCTTCTTGCTACTTTCTATGGGAGTTTTAGCATTTTATGCTATTCAACAAGTAGCTCAGGCAGGTTGGTCTCCAGTATTGTTTAGAGTTATGCAAGGAATTACGGCTTATTTGCCAGTGGCTTCTGTAATTTTCTTTATTATTTTAGTTTTATGCGGATTACACTTTAATCACATATTTGTATGGTTAGGTGAAGGTGTTACAGATCCGAAAAGCCCTAATTACGATGCAATCATTGCTGGTAAAGCAGGTTATCTAAACTTTCCTTTCTGGATCGTTAGAGCGGGAATCTTTTTATTAGGATGGAACTTATACCGTCATTATTCAAGAAAAAATTGTTTAGCTCAAGATGAAGCTAATGATGATTTAAATTATAAAAAGAACTTTAAGTTATCTGCTGGATTCTTAGTATTCTTTATCGTATCTGAGTCTATTATGTCTTGGGATTGGATAATGTCATTTGATCCACACTGGTTCAGTACATTATTTGGATGGTATGTTTTTGCTTCTTTCTTTGTAAGTGGTATTACTACTATTGCATTAGTTACAATATACTTAAAATCTAAAGGATATTTAGAATATGTAAATACAAGCCACATTCACGATTTAGCTAAATTTATGTTTGGTATTAGTGTTTTCTGGACTTATTTATGGTTCTCTCAATTCATGTTGATCTGGTATGCTAACATTCCGGAAGAGGTTACTTACTTCGTAACTAGAATTCAATTATACAATTTACCATTCTTTGGTGCTGTAGTTATGAACTTTGTGTTCCCATTATTAATATTAATCAATACTGACTTTAAACGTCTTAGCTGGGTTATTGTAATGGCTGGTACTGTTATTTTATTAGGGCATTATGTTGATTTCTTTAATATGATTATGCCTGGTACAGTAGGAGATAGATGGTTTATTGGTGTTCCTGAAATTGCATCTATTCTTTTCTTCTTAGGTTTATTTATTTTTGTTGTATTTACTGCATTAACGAAAGCACCTCTGTTAGCAAAAAGAAATCCTTTCATTGAAGAAAGTAAACATTTTCATTATTAATATTTAAAGAAGTAAACAGATGACAAGTTTGTTGGTAATTATAGTTTTAGTTTTATTAGCAGTTGCATTATGGCAATTGACCAAGATATTTGATCTTACTCAGGTAGGATCTTCTTCGGACGATTCTCAGGTTGCATCAGATAATGATAATAATATTCAGGGATATATTATGTTCGGCTTTTTAGCTTTCATTTATATCTTCACGATTTACGGTTTACTAAAATGGGGTGGTTTAGCACTTCATAGTCCTGCTTCAGAGCATGGCCTTTTAGTAGATAATTTAATGAATATTACTTGGGTTTTAATTTTTGTAGTTCAATTTATTACACAAGGTTTATTATACTGGTTTTCTTTTAAATATAAAGGAAATAAAAATCAAAAAGCTTTGTTTTTTGCTGATAGTAATAAGTTAGAAGCAATCTGGAGTATTATTCCATCAGTAGTTTTAGCTTGTTTAATCCTTTATGGATTATATGCTTGGAACAATATTATGTTTGTTGACAAAGATGAAGATGTAATTGAAATTGAATTATATGCTCAACAGTTTAAATGGACTGCTAGATATGCTGGACAGGATAATGTTTTAGGAAAAGCTAACGTTCGTTTAATCGAAGGAGTGAACACTTTAGGTGTTGATATGTCAGATCCAAACGCTCAGGATGATATTGTTGTTAGTGAATTACATATTCCTAAAGGTAAAAAAATACATTTCAAAATGCGTTCTCAAGACGTATTACACTCAGCTTACATGCCTCACTTTAGAGCGCAGATGAACTGTGTTCCCGGAATGGTTACTGAGTTTGCTTTTATTCCAACTTACACGACTTCTGAATACAGAGAGTTGCCATTTATGGTTGAAAAAGTTGCCAATATCAATAAACTAAGAGCTGAAAAAAGCGCTGAGTTGGTTGCTAAAGGTGGTACAGCTTTAGATCCTTATACATTTGATTATTTATTATTATGTAATAAAATTTGTGGAGCTTCTCACTATAACATGCAAATGAAAGTGGTTGTTGATACTCCGGAAGATTATAAAAAATGGTTAAGTGAAAAAACAAGTTTAGCTCAGGATATTAAAGCAGCCGCTGCTGCTGAAAAACCAGCTGAAGGAGTTGAGCCTACTACAGATAGTACTGCTAAAGATACTGTTAAAGCAGTTATTGATACTGTTAAAGCGGTTGTAGCTAAAGTTGCTATGAGATAATATTTATTAAGAAAATTTAAAGTACACATATATGTCAGCAGAAGCGCACGGTCACGATCACGGACACGATCACGAGCACGAACATCATCATAAAGACACGTTCATTACTAAATATATCTTTAGTATTGATCATAAAATGATTGCTAAGCAATATTTAATTACCGGTATTATTATGGGTATTATAGGTATTGCAATGTCTTTGCTTTTCAGAATGCAGTTAGCATGGCCAGAGGAGTCTTTCAAAATATTTAATGTTTTATTAGGAGATAAATTTGCACCTGATGGTGTAATGGCAAATGATATTTACCTTGCTTTAGTTACAATTCACGGTACCATTATGGTGTTCTTTGTACTGACGGCTGGTTTGAGTGGAACTTTTAGTAATTTACTTATACCACTTCAAATTGGAGCGCGAGATATGGCTTCTGGTTTTATGAACATGATTTCATACTGGTTGTTTTTCTTATCTGCTGTAATAATGTTAAGTTCATTATTTGTTGAGGCTGGACCAGCTTCTGCAGGTTGGACAATTTATCCTCCATTAAGTGCTTTACCACAAGCTATTCCAGGTTCTGGTACAGGTATGACTTTGTGGTTAGTTTCTATGGCTATCTTTATTGCATCTTCTTTAATGGGATCTTTAAATTACATTGTTACTGTAATCAACTTAAGAACTAAAGGGATGTCTATGACTAGACTTCCACTTACAATCTGGACATTTTTTGTAACAGCTATTATTGGTGTTATTTCGTTTCCGGTATTATTATCTGCTGCATTATTATTGATTTTCGATAGAAGTTTTGGAACTTCATTCTTCTTATCTGATATTTATATTGCAGGAGAGGTTTTACACTACCAAGGTGGTTCTCCGGTATTATTTGAACACTTATTCTGGTTCTTAGGACACCCTGAGGTTTACATTGTAATTTTACCTGCAATGGGTCTTGTTTCTGAGATTATGGCTACGAACTCTCGTAAACCAATTTTTGGATACAGAGCGATGATTATGTCAGTTCTTGCAATTGCATTCTTATCAACAATCGTTTGGGGTCACCATATGTTTATTTCAGGTATGAATCCTTTCTTAGGATCTGTATTTACATTCACAACTTTATTGATTGCAATTCCATCTGCTGTAAAAGCATTTAACTGGATTACAACTTTATGGAAAGGTAACTTGCAATTTAATCCTGCAATGTTATTCTCTATTGGAATGGTTTCTACCTTCATCACTGGAGGTTTAACAGGGATTATTTTAGGAGATAGTACTTTAGATATTAACGTTCACGATACATACTTTGTAATTGCTCACTTTCACTTAGTAATGGGTATCTCTGCACTTTACGGAATGTTTGCTGGTATCTATCACTGGTTTCCTAAAATGTACGGAAGAATGTTGAATAAAAACTTAGGTTATATTCACTTTTGGGTAACTGCAGTTTGTGCTTACGGAGTATTTTTCCCAATGCACTTTATTGGATTAGCTGGTTTACCAAGACGTTATTATACAAACACAAACTTCCCATTATTTGATGATTTACAAAATGTGAATGTTTTAATTACAACATTTGCTCTTGTGGGAGGTGCTTTCCAATTAGTATTCTTATACAACTTCTTTAGTAGTATTTTCTACGGAAAGAAAGCAGTTCAGAATCCATGGAAATCTACAACATTAGAGTGGACAACTCCAGTAGAACATATTCACGGTAACTGGCCAGGTGAAATTCCTCATGTATACCGTTGGCCATATGACTACAGTAACCCAAATCATGATGTAGATTTTGTGCCGCAAAATGTACCAATGAAAGAAGGTGAAGAAGTTTTACATCACTAAAAAATATTTAAAAAGGACTATCAGAAATGATAGTCTTTTTTGTTTTAGTTAAAGTTCTATTGGTTCAATTTTACTGTTTTACAAACTGATTACTTTGCATATCTTTGTGAGATGAATGAAAATTTAGATCCTACTACAAAGGGATACAATCCAGAAGAACTAGATCTTGAAAAAAGATTGCGTCCGCTATCATTTGATGATTTTGCCGGACAAGATCAGGTTTTAGAGAACCTGAAAGTTTTTGTCGCTGCTGCCAATCAGCGTGGAGAAGCACTTGATCATACACTTTTTCATGGTCCTCCAGGATTAGGTAAAACTACTTTAGCAAACATTCTGGCTAATGAGTTGGAAGTTGGAATTAAAATTACTTCAGGACCAGTATTAGATAAGCCTGGTGACTTAGCAGGATTGCTTACTAATCTTGATGAGAGAGATGTTTTGTTTATTGATGAGATCCATCGTTTAAGTCCAATTGTTGAAGAATATTTATATTCGGCAATGGAAGATTTTAAAATAGACATCATGATTGAATCAGGGCCAAACGCCAGAACAGTTCAGATTAATTTGAATCCGTTTACTTTAATAGGTGCTACTACTCGTTCTGGTTTACTTACTGCTCCGATGCGTGCCCGCTTTGGAATTTCATCTCGACTACAATACTATACTACTGAACTTTTAACTACTATTGTTGAAAGAAGTTCTTCAATCTTAAAAATGCCAATTTCTTTGGATGCCGCAATCGAAATTGCCGGGCGTAGTAGGGGAACACCTCGTATTGCTAATGCTTTGTTGCGTAGAGTTCGTGACTTTGCACAAATAAAAGGTAATGGAACGATTGATCTGGAAATTGCTCGTTACGCCTTAAAAGCGTTAAATGTCGATGCACATGGACTTGATGAAATGGATAATAAAATTTTATTGACTATTATCAATAAGTTTAAAGGAGGTCCTGTTGGACTTTCAACATTGGCAACAGCAGTTTCTGAAAGTAGTGAAACGATTGAAGAAGTTTATGAACCTTTTTTAATTCAGGAGGGGTTTATTATGCGTACTCCTCGTGGGCGTGAAGTCACGGATAAAGCTTATAAGCATTTAGGGAAAATAAATACAAATATTCAGGGCGGCTTATTTTAATATTTTTTCAATGTCTGAAAATAAAAAATATAGTTATCCGAACAAACTTTCCATTTTTAGATTCTTTTTGGATGCAGAAGGAGTACGCAGAAATCCTATTCCTTTTCATAAAAAGTACTTTGATAAATTTGGAGATTCGTTTTCTCTTAAAATTGGTATGTCAAAGCATTTGATATTGTCCAGGGATAATGAAATTGCACAACATATTTTACAAAAAAATCAAAAGAATTACCATAAATCAAAGTTTCAGTCTGTTTATCTTTCTAAGTATTTAGGAAAGGGACTATTGACTGTTGATGGTGATTTTTGGTTAAAACAAAGAAGACTTATTCAACCTGCATTTCATAAGCAAAAGATGAATCAGTTGGTTGAAAACATGAATCAGATTATAATTTCAGAATTAGCTGTTTTAGTTGAAAAGAAAGCAGTTGATCTTTTCCCGGTAATGAGTCAGTTGGCTTTTAATGTTGTAGCAAAATCCTTATTTCAACTTTCTATTTCTGAAGAAAAATTAAATCGTATAAAAGTAATTATAGGAGAAGTTCAAAATTTCTTGATTAAGGAGATACGACTTCCTCATAAAGCATGGTGGTTTGCGGCTACTGGGCAAGTAAAAAAACACCTTGAATTAGCAGAAGAGAATAACAGTATTATTAGGGGAATTATTGAGGATAGAATTGCTTCAAACGAAGGGATTAATGATTTGCTTAGTATGCTTTTAGAAACCCGGTACGAAGATACAGGAGAAGGAATGTCTGTAAAGCAGTTAATAGATGAAATTAAAGTTCTTTTTATTGCTGGGCATGAGACAACTGCGAATGCATTAACTTTTACACTTTATTTTCTAGGAAGAAATCCGGAAATTCAACAAAAAGTTTTTGATGAGATTATTGAAATTAAATCACAAACAGAAAATGTCGTTGAGCAACTTCAAAAAATGACGTATACAAGTGCGGTTTTAAATGAAGCAATGCGTTTATATCCTCCGGCTTGGATAACCGATAGACAAAATGTAGAAGATGATAATATTGGTTTATTTAATTTGAAAAAGGGTACTTTAATAGGAGTTTCTTTTTATGAACTGCATCGTAATCCTAAATATTGGGATAATCCTGAGGAATTTATACCTGAAAGATTTCTTGGGGAACAAAAGAAGCATTCAATGCAATATTTTTATCCATTTGGTGCTGGGCCCCGAATGTGTATTGGTGCCGGATTTGCTATGTATGAGATGTGTTTGACCATTTCTCATATCGTGAAAAAATATAGAATTAAAACTGTTAATTCGGATATTAAACTTAATCCGCTAATAACATTGAAACCTGTAGGAGTAGAAGTTATTTTCTCTAAAAGATGACAATCAATTCAAAAGAGACATATTCGAAATTTATAAAAGCTGAGGCAAGACGACTTGGTTTTCTTTCTTGTGGGATATCTAAAGCTGGATTTCTTGAGCAAGAAGCGCCTAGACTTGAAAAGTGGTTAAAAAATAATCAAAATGGTCAAATGGCTTATATGGAAAACCATTTTGATAAGCGATTAAACCCAACATTGTTAGTTGATGACGCAAAAAGTATAGTTTCACTTTTGTTAAATTACTATCCGGCCGAATCGCAAAATCAGGAAAGTTTTAAAATATCAAAATATGCCTATGGTCAGGATTATCACTTCGTAATTAAAGAAAAATTAAAAGAATTCCTTCATTCGATTAAAGAAAATATAGGTGATGTTTCAGGTCGTGCTTTTGTTGATTCTGCTCCTGTGTTAGATAAAGCTTGGGCGGCTAAAAGCGGATTGGGTTGGATTGGTAAAAATAGTAATCTGCTAACTCAAAAAGTAGGTTCATTTTATTTTATAGCAGAACTTATTATTGATTTAGATTTAGAATATGATCATGCTGTTACGGATCATTGTGGGTCATGTACTGCCTGTATTGATGCTTGCCCTACTCAGGCAATAGTTGCCCCCTATGTTGTTGATGGAAGTAAATGCATTTCCTATTATACTATAGAATTAAAGGAGAATATTCCTTATGAGATGAAAGGGAAATTCGATGAGTGGATGTTTGGTTGTGATACTTGTCAGGATGTCTGTCCCTGGAATCGTTTCTCGAAACCACATTCTGAACCTTTATTTAATCCCAATCCTGAATTGCTTTCTTTTTCAAAAAAAGATTGGCTTGAGATAACAGAAGAAACTTTCAAAAGAGTTTTTAAAAATTCTCCAATTAAGCGTACCAAATTCGATGGTTTAAAACGCAATATTAACTTTTTAGATTAAAAAAAAGTTAGATGTTGGTTCTGACTATTTTTTTTCTTTTGAATTACCTAATATTTTACTTCCAGAATTTTATTTCACATATTTTTATAAAACGAAGAAAAAGGCACATTTTTGTAAGAACCTCTTTTGCAATTTGATATATGTGTCTTTTTTGCAATGTAGGAAATGAGACACAACATGTACATTTTGTCTATGTTTTTTATCGACGAACGGTAAATCTATTGAAGTTTTGTTTTATTGGTTAGCGATAATTTTGCTATAGTTATCTGGTAATTAAAATATTACTTCTCTTGCTTGTTGAAATGTATGAAAGTGTTTTTGAATTTTGAAAGTGCAACAATTTTTTAATTTGATTAAAAAGATTAAATATTTATTAAAAGTTTAATCGTTTGATAATCAATATTTATTCGTCTTGTTTGTAGAATAAATTATCTAATAGTAGAGATATCTTTTAACCTATTTTTTATTTGTAAAAAGTGAGTTCAGTAGTAATAAATTTTATTAAAAAATAATTACTTAAGAAGAAAAACTCCTTTAACATATCGTGAATAAAAAGTAAACAAATGTTAAAAAGAAAACCTCTGTTTGTAATTTTTGTTTTTGTAAGGTTTTTTGATGTTTTGATATCAAATTAAAGATAAAGCTTTGTGATTCGTAAAAAATTAAGAAATTTCTTCTTTTGTATTGAGGAATTATTAATTTTTCAAAACATAAAAGGTCGTTTCGACTGGAAATAAGTGTAATTCAACGTTTTTATAAGTAGTTTGTCGAGTAATGTAGCTAGTTATTAGGCGTTTATATACTTTCGCCGCACCAAAACTACCATAAATTATGAGACCATTTTTATGTCTTGAGCCGATTACTCAAATGGT
The DNA here is from genome assembly GCF_041946075.1 of Flavobacterium sp. LAR06. Lineage (NCBI taxonomy): Bacteria > Pseudomonadati > Bacteroidota > Flavobacteriia > Flavobacteriales > Flavobacteriaceae > Flavobacterium > Flavobacterium sp. LAR06. The sequence goes on from NZ_JAUTYT010000025.1 coordinate 25,178, forward strand.
TCAATCATTTTTTGAATTAAGAATAAAATCTCACTTCAGATATTATTTTAATTCAAAATCCACTCCTCATATTTTTTCGTATGTCTTCTATATTCTGAAAACCACGATTGGTTTTACAGTTAACAATATTTGTATTCCTCAAATCTCATTTGCGTATGCGTAACTTTACTTTTAAAGATCTTAATTTACTTAGGTCATTTTTTATTGTTTTCTTACTTCTATTATCAAACACATCTTTGTTTGCGCAAATTTGTGGTACCCCTGGAGGTGATGGTCCTGTAACAGTATCAAGTTCTGTAAATACTTATTATCCTATTACAGGAAATGTTACGATGAATGCGGGATCTAAATCCATAGTGTTAAGCAAAGTACCGGCAACAGATGCGCATCTTAATAATTTTGGTGCGACTCCAATTTCTACAGGAGATTTGATTTTGATTATTCAAATGCAGGATGCTACCATAGATTATACAAATAGTACAAGTTATGGTTCCGGAACTGCAAATAGCGGCTTGGATGGCCTAGGTGGGACTGGTTTTACGGCTCTTGGTAATACTGGTGTTTTTGAATATGTTATTGCAACTAATAGTGTGCCATTGACAGGAGGGAATTTAACATTTAAGGGAACTGGTACCGGCGGCGGTGTGCTTAATAGTTTTTTTAACGCGGATGCAACATCAACAAGGGGAAAAAGAACATTTCAAATTGTTAGAGTGCCGCAATATTCAAATTTGACACTTACATCTAATATTACCACCCCGCCTTTTAATGGAGTTGCGGGTGGTGTAATAGCTTTTAATGTTTCAGGTACATTTAATTTTGCCGGCTATACAATTGATGGAACTGCTCGTGGTTTTAGAGGTGGTTATAGTCCTAGAGCAGACTCTGATCTAAATGATGCTAATACTTATGTGGGATTATCAACTAATAATAAAATTTCTGGAAAAGGAGAAGGAATAGCAGGAACACCACGCTATATGTGGGATGGATATAATCAAGTTGATAATTTAGTTGAAGGAATGCCGGGAGGATCTTCGGGAAGAGGAGCTCCAGCTAATGCAGGAGGAGGAGGTAATGACCATAATACTGGTGGCGGTGGAGGTGGTAATGGTGGTTATGGTGGTTTAGGTGGTGCTGGCTGGCAAGGTGGTAATGGCAATATTCTTCCCGCAACAGGAGGAGGAAGACCGGGTTTTAGATCATATCTTACAGCTGTCCCATTTCCAAGGCTTGTTATGGGCGGAGGTGGTGGAGCCGGTGATGCCAATAATGCTTCATCTGGTGTAAAAGGAGGTGTTGGTGGTGCTATTATTCTCGTTAATGCGGGTACGGTTTTAGGAACTGGTAATATTTATGCTAACGGAGGAAAAGGAGCACCTGGTGCTTATTCAGGTTCGCCTGACGGAGCTGGTGGTGGCGGAGCTGGAGGAACTGTATTATTAAACATTTCTAATGATAGTAACGCAACTATTAGAATAGAGGCGAATGGAGGTGATGGAGGAAATACAGAAAATGATAATAACAATGAGCATGGACCTGGTGGAGGAGGAGGTGGCGGAATTATTAGTCATAACCTTTCGGGTACAGTAAGTATAAGTGCTAGTGTACTTGGTGGCGCAGCAGGTAAATCTAATGCTGGTAATGGAATCAATCATGGAGCCATCAGTGGGTCAGTTGGTTATGTGTCAACATTTACATTACAAGATGTTCCGCCAAATTTGCAGGTAAATTCAAATTGCTTTCCTATTCTTGAGACAACAGTAAAAACTTTATCAACAACGTCAATTTGTAATTCCATTGATGAGAAAGTATCTTATGAGGTTCAAATAAAAAATATGGGGGTAGGAAATGCTGCAGGAGTGGTTTTAGACTTTCTTTTTCCAGCAGGTATCGAATTTGATTCCGCTACAGCGACATATTCACTTGATGCTACAGGGCCTTCAGGACCTTTGGTTAATAATGCTACAGCAAATAACCCTCTATTTGGAGGATTTAATATTGCACAAAATGGAATTGTAACAATAACTTTAGTAGGGAAAGTTGTAACATCGATTGCTGCAGGGACATATAACTCGAATGCGCAGGCTTTTTATTTTGATCCTACTCGTACAACTGCCGATCCAAATAGAAAAATAACTCCATTTACAAATGCTTATGGAACGGTTAGTAAAAATTACGAAGGATTAAACCAATCTAATGTCCCGGGTACTAACTTTATTGGAACTAGTTCGACTGCAGATGATATCACGATACTAGCTTTGCCAACTGCGCCGACCGTTGCAATTTTACAGTCAAGTTGTGCTACTCCTACAGGAACAGTAACGGTAACTATGCCAGCAAATGCCTCAGGAATAAGTTATACATTGACAGGAACAAATCCTATGGCAGCACCGGTAAATAATGCAACAGGTGTTTTTTCGGGATTAGTAGCAGGCACTTATAAAGTAACAACAAAAAATGCACAGGGATGTACTTCATCTCCAACTACTGGTATCGTTATAAATGCAGTTGCTGGTGCACCAACAACTACAGGGGTATCAATTTGTCAGGATGGAACGGGATCATTAACAGCTTCTTCATCATGCTTAATTTCAGAGAGTACCGGAGCAAAAATAGCAGGGACAGGGACTAGCCCAAATACAGGTGCTGGTACATTAGTGTGGTCAAATCCAGGAAAAATTACTTCAAATAATTCTGATAGTGCAACTGCAAGTGTTACTAATGGGGGAAATACTACTGTAAGAACAAAGTATCTTCGAGGAACAAAATTTGGTTTCTCAATACCAGTAAATGCCGTGATCAAAGGAATTCAGGTATCAATTAATCGTTTTAGTAGTGTAAATAATTCTGATATTTATGTTGTCGATAATGTTGTTAGTTTGATTAAGGCTGGAACAATTACAGGTGATAATAAAAGTACTTTAGCAAATTGGTCAACAAATTCTACGACGGTTGTTGATTATGGAGGTGCAGGAGATTTATGGAGTGGATCTTGGACACCAGCAGATATTAATGATGAAAATTTTGGAATAGCTTTATCTTCAAATATTACTAGGACATCAAGTAATGATATTACTGCATCAGTTGATTATATGCAGATTACTGTGAATTATACAGTAGATGGAGTAGAATGGTATTCTTCATCTTCTGGGGGAACACCAATTTATACGGGTTCTCCTTTTAATCCAGTAGGAGTCACTGGATCAGGTTTAATAAATACAAATACGCCAGGAACAAAAACCTATTATGCTGCCTGTACTAGTGGCTCAAGTTGTAGAACAGCTACAAATTTTGTTATTAATGCGAAACCAACAATAATAGGAACAACACCGGCTTCAAGATGTGATGCAGGTACTGCGACATTGGGGGCTACAGCTTCATCAGGGACAATTAACTGGTATGCTGCTTCGGCGGGTGGTTTATCATTAGGAACAGGTACGAGTTTTACAACACCAAGTTTATCAACAACAACCAGTTATTATGTAGATGCAACAGAAAATGGTTGTACAACTGCAACCAGAACTGAAGTTGTAGCTACAATAAATACATTACCAACTATAAATTCAGCAACAGAAAGTTCCAGATGTGGTGCGGGGACAGTAACATTAAATGCAACAGCGTCAACTGGAGCAACCATCAATTGGTATGCTGCTTCAACAGGTGGAACATCTTTGGGAACAGGGACGAACTTTACAACACCAAGTTTATCAAGTACTACTACATATTATGTTGGAGCTACTTCTGCTGAAGGATGTCCGACGGCATCAAGAATTGCAGTTGCAGCGGTTATAAACAATATCTCTACAATCACATTTACAAGTGGTACACAAAATCCAGCAGTTTGTGCAGCAACGGCAATTCCTAATACTGTTTATGTTTTTGGAGGCAGTGCGACCAATGCTGTGGTAACTAATTTGCCTGTTGGATTAGCAGCTGCCGTTGACACTAGTGCAAAAACTGTAACTATTTCAGGAACTCCAACAGTAGGAGGAACTTATACAATAACAACTGTTGGTCATACTGCTCCTTGTGCAGCAGCTACAATTACGGGAATTGTTACGGTAAATACTTCGGCACCACCAATATTAAGTGCAATAACACAACCAACATGTACAGTAACTACAGGAAGTTTTACAATTACCAATTATGATGCTTCTTATACTTATACAATAACCCCATCAACAGGAGTTAGCAGAGCGGGGAGTTCGGTTACAGCTCCGGCTGGTAATTATACCATTAAAGCGACGGTCAATAGTTGTGATTCGTCAAACACAGGATTTGCAATTAATGCACAACCTTCAACACCGGCAACCCCGACAATTTCAACATCTACGACTACTACATTCTGCTCTGGTGGAAATGTTGTGCTGACTTCATCTGCCGCCTCAGGTAACCAATGGTACAAGGATGGTACTTTGATTTCAGGTGCAACTGCTACTACATACAGTGCCGCTGCAAGTGGAGTATATACGGTTATTACCAATAACGGAACCTGTTCAAGTATGGCTTCAGCAGGAACTGCGGTAACGGTAAATCAGGTTCCTGTTGTTCCAACCCTAAGCGCTGTGACCCAGCCAACATGTACAACAGCAACAGGAAGTTTTACCATTGACAATTACAATGCGGCTTACACTTATACGATAACCCCATCAACAGGAGTAACACAAACTAATGGTGCTGTTACTGCACCGGAAGGGAGTTATACGATCAAAGCAACACTGGGCGCTTGCAGTTCAGCTGATTCAGTTGCCGCTGTTGTGAACGCACAGCCATCAACACCAGC
>NZ_JAUTYT010000026.1:0-27126 GCF_041946075.1 Flavobacterium sp. LAR06
ACCCAACTATTTTTGATCTTTTTTAAAACTTTTTCTTAACACTCTGATAACGCAAAACTTAGCTTTTCAAGTTTTTTATCTTTTATAAGAATTATCTGTAGCGTTTGTATTTATCCTAATTCTTTTATTTCCGAATACACCGTTTTTATGGACTTCACATCACAATACATTCTTTCCTGAGAACTTTACAATACATCTCATACTCTCTTATTTTCTGATTTTAATGACCTAGATGCCTTTTTTGGTCTTTTTCCACGAAGGAGCCAAGACACAAAGACTCTTTTCCTTCTTTCTTATTATACTATATAAGCAATACTTCTTTTGAAAACAGCTCCCCTAGCTCCGATGGGAGGAAAAATCCTTTTGTGGTGGGGTTCACCACAAAAGACTGGAAGGAACAGAGAGAAACAGCTTCTGATTAAAAAACCAATAGCGAAATTCAAATTCCAAATTCCAAATCTCAAATTGCTTCGACTGTTCGCTAGCAATCGGATCCAAATTCTAATTGCAAAGGGTTTCTCCCGAAGTCTCGATACATATACTCCGACAAAACCCCTCTTATATATAATAGTAATATTTCCTTCCTTATATATGTATAAAAAACAAACTTCGCCACGAATTAAATCCCTCTCTTATATATTATAGTATAAACATGTACTTATGTATTGTATGTATTTTAGTAATGCGCTATATTTGCATTCACAAAATTATAAACAATGATTAAGATTACTTTACCCGACGGGTCAATTAGAGAGTTTGCTTTAGGCGTAACTCCGATGGAGGTTGCTAAAAGCATTAGTGAAGGATTTGCAAGAAACGTGATTTCTGCGTCTTTTAATGGTACAACAATAGAAACCGAAACTCCATTGACGACCGACGGTAGTCTTATTTTATATACATGGAATGATGCGGAAGGTAAAAAAGCTTTTTGGCATTCGACTTCGCACGTAATGGCACAAGCTCTCGAGGAATTGTATCCGGGAATTAAATTAACTCTTGGACCTGCAATTGCTAATGGTTTTTATTACGATGTTGATTTTGAAGATCAAAAAATTGTTGAAGCTGATTTCAAAAAAATAGAAGATCGTGTTCTTGAGATTTCAAGAGAAAAACATGAATTTAAAATGCGCCCAGTTAGTAAGGCTGATGCATTAGAAATGTATAAAGACAACGTTTACAAGACTGAATTGATTTCGAATCTTGAAGACGGAACTATTACTTTTTGTGATCATGCAACTTTTACTGATTTATGTAGAGGTGGACATATTCCGAATACCGGAATTATCAAAGCTTTTAAAATCATGAGCGTTGCTGGTGCTTATTGGAGAGGTGATGAGAAAAACAAACAGTTAACTCGTGTTTACGGAACATCTTTCCCAAAACAAAAAGATTTAACTGAATATCTTGAACTTCTTGAAGAAGCAAAACGTCGTGATCACCGTAAATTAGGCAAAGAACTTGAATTATTTGCTTTCTCTCAGAAAGTTGGACAAGGCTTGCCATTATGGTTACCAAAAGGCGCTGCACTTAGAGACCGTTTAGAGCAATTTTTAAAGAAAGCACAAAAGAAAGCAGGATATGAGCAAGTAGTTACTCCACATATTGGACAGAAAGAGCTTTATGTAACGTCTGGTCACTATGCTAAATATGGTGCTGATAGTTTCCAACCTATAAACACTCCTGCTGAAGGCGAAGAGTTTTTGTTGAAACCGATGAACTGTCCTCACCACTGTGAGATCTATAACGTAAGACCTTGGTCATACAAAGATCTACCAAAGCGTTATGCTGAATTTGGTACTGTTTATAGATATGAGCAATCTGGTGAATTACACGGTTTAACTCGTGTGAGAGGTTTTACTCAGGATGATGCGCATATTTTCTGTACTCCGGAACAATTAGACGAAGAGTTTAAAAAAGTAATTGACTTAGTACTTTATGTATTTGGTTCTTTAGGATTTGAAAACTTTACAGCTCAGATTTCGTTGAGAGATCAGGAAAACAGAGAAAAATACATCGGTTCTGATGAAAATTGGGAGAAAGCTGAAAATGCGATTATCAATGCTGCAGCTGACAAAGGATTGAATACTGTAGTAGAATATGGCGAGGCTGCTTTTTACGGACCGAAGCTTGACTTTATGGTTAAAGATGCCCTGGGAAGACAATGGCAATTAGGAACTATTCAGGTGGATTACAACCTACCAGAGCGTTTTGAATTGACATACAAAGGTGCTGATAATGAATTACATCGCCCAGTAATGATTCACAGAGCTCCATTTGGATCGATGGAAAGATTTATAGCAATTTTACTAGAACACACTGCAGGAAATTTCCCACTTTGGCTAATGCCTGAGCAGGCTATAATCTTGTCTTTGAGCGAGAAATACGAAATTTATGCTAAAAAAGTTTTAGATTTGCTAGAAAATCACGAAATTCGCGCCCTAATTGACAACAGAAGTGAGACAATTGGTAAGAAAATTAGAGATGCAGAAATGCAAAAAATACCATTTATGCTGATTGTTGGTGAGGAGGAAGAGAAAAACGGAACAATTTCTATTCGTCGTCATGGTCAAGAAGGAAAAGGGAATATTACAGTTTCAATTGATGAATTTGTCGCAATTGTAGACGAAGAAATAAAAAAGACATTAAAAGTTTTTACAGTTTAACTTAAATTATAAAGTCATAGCAATAAGAAGCAACAGAGGTTATCAACCTCGAGTAGAAAAAAAGGATGCACACAGAATAAACAATAATATTCGTGGTGTACAAGAAGTAAGATTAGTAGGTGAAAACATCGAACCAGGTGTATTTAAGCTTGCTGAAGCTTTACGTTTAGCAGATCAATTCGAATTGGATTTGGTTGAAATCTCGCCAAATGCTGAGCCGCCGGTTTGTAAAATCATGGATTACAAGAAATTTGTTTACGAACAAAAGAAACGTGATAAGGTTTTGAAAGCTAAGTCTACGCAAGTTGTAGTAAAAGAAATTCGTTTTGGTCCTCAGACTGATGAGCATGACTACGAATTTAAAAGAAAGAATGCTGAAAAATTCTTAAAAGAAGGTGCTAAATTAAAAGCATTCGTATTCTTTAAAGGACGTTCTATTATCTATAAAGATCAAGGACAGATTTTATTACTACGTTTGGCTACGGATTTAGAAGAACATGGTAAAGTGGAAGCTATGCCAGTTTTGGAAGGAAAGAGAATGATTATGTTCATTGCTCCGAAGAAAAAGAAATAAGTTTTAAAGTCGAAAGTCTTAAAGTTAAAAGTCATAAACTGACTTTTAACTTTTGATTTTTAAACTTTATGACCAAGATATAAGTAAGTAAGAATAAATTAAAACACTAGGAAAAATGCCTAAAATGAAAACAAAATCTAGCGCCAAGAAACGTTTTAAAGTTACTGGTTCTGGAAAGATTAAAAGAAAGCATGCTTTTAAAAGTCACATCTTGACTAAAAAATCTAAAAAACGTAAATTAGCTTTGACTCACTCAGCGCTAGTTCACTCTACAGATATGAAAAGCATCAAACAACAATTAAGAATTATCTAATAATTCTTTAGGTTAAAAAATTATTTATATAACCTTGGAGTATGGCTTTTAAGTTCCTTTGATTCAATTCAGGACGCCTGCTACAAAAACACATTAAAATTATGCCAAGATCGGTAAATTCAGTTGCTAAAAGAGCAAGAAGAAAAAAAATAATGAAGCAAGCCAAAGGTTTCTTTGGTAGACGTAAAAACGTTTGGACAGTTGCTAAGAATGCAGTAGAGAAAGCAATGTGCTACGCTTACCGCGATAGAAAACAAAACAAAAGAAATTTCCGTGCATTATGGATTCAACGTATCAACGCTGGAGCTAGATTGGAAGGAATGTCTTATTCTCAATTCATGGGTAAAGTTAAAGCTAACGGAATCGAATTGAACCGTAAAGTTCTTGCAGATTTAGCTATGAACCACCCTGAAGCTTTCAAAGCAATACTTAATAAAGTAAAATAAACGTTTTATAAACTCAATTTAGATTACTTACTTATCATAGAAAAACCATTCGCAATGCGAGTGGTTTTTTGTTTTAAAGCAGTTTAGATTTTTTCATGTTTTACAAATTGAATTTTAAAAGTACATTTGTATTAATCAAAAAATCAAATGCAAGAAGCACTTTTTCGACATATCGAAAAATTCATCACTTTAGAACCTTCGGAGATCGATACTTTAGAATCATGCTTACAACTTTCAAGACTAAAAAAGAAAGAACATCTTTTGCAAGAAGGACAGATTTGTAATACTATGTATTTTGTCATCAAGGGCTGCATAAGACAGTATATCATAAACACTAAAGGAAGTGAACAAACGTTACAATTTGCTATTGAGAACTGGTGGATTACTGATTTATTTAGTTACCATAACCACACACCTTCCAACTTCTACATTCAGGCCGTAGAGAACTGCGAAATCATTGCAATAGAAAAGCCTACCTTGGAAGCTTTGTTAGTTGAAATTCCGAAACTGGAGCGCTATTTTAGAATCGTATCTCAAAAATCTTTTGGTGCCATGCAAATGCGAATTAAATTCTTATTCACGATGTCTGCAGAAGAAAGGTATCATCATTTCAACGATAACTTCCCTGAATTTGTACAGCGCGTTCCTCAATATATGCTTGCTTCCTATTTAGATTTTTCGGCTGAATTTATGAGTAAAATCAGAGCAGGAAAAGTATGATTTCAATTTCTTGAAGTAGTTCAAGTTTTTTAAAGCACATATACAGGAACTTTGTATCAAACTTTAAAAACACACAAAATGACACCAAGAATCGTTATCCCAACAGTTGCTCCACAAGCTTATCAGGCCATGATGAATTTAGAAAAATACATTTCTACAACTTCACTAACACCCGTACATAAAGAATTGATTAAAATTCGTGCTTCTCAAATAAATGGTTGCGCCTATTGTATTAATATGCATACGGCCGATGCCAGAAAGTATGGAGTAAGCGAACAAAGAATTTATTTATTAAGTGCCTGGCGCGAAGCTGATGTGTATACGGAAGAAGAAAAAGCTATTTTAGCCTTGACGGAAGAAGTTACTCTAATTAGCAATCATGTTTCTGATGAAGTTTACCAGAATGCCACGCGTCTGTTTGATGAAAAATACCTCGCAGAAATCATTATGATGATCATTACTATTAATGCCTGGAATAGAATAGGGATTACTACAGGAATGAGAGCCGTATAATTTTATAAAGATAAATTGTACAACATTCTAGCAAGCATAAGCCCTCTCACCAGAGGGCCTGTTTGTATCTACTTGTAAATGAGAAGGAGAAAATCCTAATTTTTGCAATAATTAAAAATACCGTATTTATACGTGTACGTGAGAATTAAAATTTTCTATTTTTGGCGCATGATTAAAAAAAGACCGCAAATAACTCTCTATATAACAGTAGTATTTCTTTTCTTATTTTCTTGTCAAAAAAAGAAAGAGGTCTCTATTGCTGCACCTACAAAAACTAAGGCGCAAGTTGAGACGTTAATTATTATTGCCGATAGGTTTTATGATAACAAAAACTTTGACAGTGCCTTCTATTACTACAATAAAGTAAAATCAGTCTGTAATCCTATAACTGATTCCGAAAATTATGTTAGTACTTTAAATAGAATAGCAGACATACAAGAAATAAAAGACGACTTTTCAGGAAGTGAAGCTACAATTACAGAAGCATTTCCTTATTTAAAATATGTCAAAAATCCAAAACATGCCTGGAATTCATATACAGGTTTAGGAGTAATTTATGTTAATCTAAATGAGTATAAATTAGCATTATTCTATTTTAATAAAGCATTATCTTTAAAAACAAGTGCATGGAGAAAAGCATCCGCTAAAAATAACATTGCTTTTGTTTATACCCTTCAAAATAGGCACGCGGAAGCTATAAAAATTTTTGATAATTTATTAAAAAGTGAAGGTGCAACAAAATTCACCGAAGATTATGCAGCAGCGTTAAACAATATAGGCTATTGTTATTTTAAAACTAACAATCCAAAAGCAATTTCATACCTAGACAAAGCTTTAAAATTAAGAATAAAGATTAAAGACGAGACTGGCCTTGGATCTAGCTATTATTACTTATCACAATATTATGATAAAATCAATCTTCCGGTGGCTAAAAAATATATGATTCTTGGTTACGAAAAATATACCAATGCAAATCAGGTAGATGGTAGATTAGCTGCTCTAAAATTATTAATAAACCATAGCAACAATAATGAACTGAAAAAATACTCGCTTCTATATATCAAAATAAACGATAGTATTACAGAGGTAAGACAAAGAGTAAAAAACCAATTTGCAAAAATTAAGTATGATTCTAAAAAAGAAAAAGAAGAGAATTTAAAATTAAAGGCTCATAAAGCTGAAAACGAATTACAACTTGAAAGACAGAAAAATAGAAATATCATTTCATATATATTAATTGCTTTAAGTCTCATTTTGATTGTCATTTTATATTTCTATCTTACTTCTAAAGGGAACAGAGAAAAAATTGAAGCTACTTATAAAAGTGAAACAAGAATAGCCAAGAAACTCCATGATGAACTTGCTAATGATATCTATCATACCATGGCCTTTGCTGAAAACAGAAATCTTTCTGTAGTCGAAAATAAAGAACAGTTATTAATTAATTTAGACGCTATATATTCAAGAACAAGAGATATTTCAAAAGAAAACAGTGCTGTGATAACCAATGAAAAATACACCTTCTATTTAAAAGAAATGATTTCCGGTTTCAACACTCCAAATATTAATCTTTTATTAAGCGACATAGAATCTGTTCCATGGAACGAAATAGAAAAAAACAAAAAGATTACCATCTATAGAATTTTACAAGAGTTACTTGTAAATATGAAAAAGCATAGTAATGCGACTTTAGTAGGTATCAATTTCAAAAAAACAGACAAAAGCGTTATCATAAATTATACTGATAATGGGAAAGGTATCGATATAAATAATATGATTTTCAAAAATGGCTTGTATAATGTCGAGAACCGTATCCTCAGCATAAAAGGAGAAATCGACATTGATACTGAGCCTAATAAAGGATTCAAAGTTTTTATTAAATTTCCTTTATAGATGAGAGAACAATACTTAATCTTTTCTCATAAAAAAAAATTAAGATACCTCATAATAATACTATCACTATTAATATTAGGGGGTCTATTCATGCATTTTTGTCAAAACAAGACGATAACTAAATCTAAACCAGATCTCACCGAAAAAATAAAAAGATTAACTGATAGTGCCGATATCTATTTTGACAATAATAAACAGGATAGTGCTCTTTACCTTTATACTAAAGTTAAACTACTATGCGACCCTAAAATAAATACCATAGATTACGTATATGCTTTATCATGTTTAGCGGAAATTCAGCAAGATCAATGTGATTACATTGCTAGTGAAGCAAGTGCAACAGAAGCTTTACCATATTTAAAAGAAATCAAAAATCCTCGTTATTCCTGGATTGTATACAATCTTCTAGGGATAAATTATACACACTCCTATGATAACAAAAATGCAATTTTATACTTCAAAAAAGCAATCAAATTAAAGACGAGTACATGGCGAAAAAGTCTTGCTATAAATAATTTAGTAGTTGTTTACATGGAGCAACACAAATACAGAGAAGCGGCAATTCTTCTTAACATTTTAGCATCTCAGAAGAGAATCTCCAGTTATGATGCCGCAAATAATAATGATCATGCTTATATCATAGACAATTTGGGTTTTTGTTATTTTAAACTCGGAGATTCAAAAAAAGCATTAGAATGCTACTTTGAAGGGTTGCAAATAAGATTACAATACAAAAACAACGACGGTTTATCGACTTCTTTAAAGCATCTGGCTTTATTTTTTCAAAAAACCAATCCAAAATTAGCAAAAGAATATGCTCAAAAAGCATATAACCATGCTTCACAAATAAATAATATAGGCGAAAAGATCAGCAGCTTATCAACGCTTATAGAAACAAGTACAGGAAGTGATTTAAAAAAATACTCAAACGAATATATTGCACTTACTGATAAACTACGCATTGCACAGAAAAAAACAAAAAAACAATTTTCTAATATTAAATATACCTTTAACAAAGACAGAGCAGAAAACTTACAACTTAAAGCTTTACGCACGGAAAACAAAATACAATTAGAAAGACAAAAAAACCGAGTTATCATTGCATATCTAATAATAGCATTTGTTTTAGGACTCATTTTATTCCTGTATTTTTATTTAACGTCAAGAGGAAGAAAAGAAAAAAACGAAGCTATTTTTAGTAGTGAAATACGCATATCAAAAAAATTACACGACGAATTAGCCAATGATGTTTATCAAACAATAGCTTTTGCCGAAACTAAGGATCTTGAAAAAGATGAAAACAAAGAAAAACTATTAAGCAACCTTGATACTATTTATTTCAGAACGAGAAATATATCGAAAGAAAATAGTAATATCTGCACAGATAAAAATTATCCACAGGCGGTAAAAGAAATGATCCTGGGGCATAAAGCATCTGAAATTAACATCTTGATAAATGGCTTCGAGACCATTCGTTGGAATGAAATTGAAAAGAATAAAAAAATAATTCTTTACAGGGTTTTGCAAGAGTTATTTGTGAATATGAAAAAACACAGTGAGGCAACATTAGCTAGTATTTCATTTACCATAAAGAATAAAAATTTACATGTTACTTACATAGATAATGGCGTGGGAATTAAAAATAACACATTAATTTTAAAAAATGGCCTTCAAAATGTGGAAAGCCGTATTAAAACTATAAATGGAACTATTATTTTTGGCAATAATTCACAAAAAGGTTTTAAAATAAGTTTCACTTTCCCCTTATAAAATATAATATGTTTAAAAAAGTTTTAGTAGCCGAAGATTTAGATAGTATAAGTATCGCTGTTATTCAAGTACTTGAAGACTTAAAAATACCAACAATACATCATGTAAAATACTGTGATGATGGCTTGTTACGAGTAAAAAAAGCACTTCTCGAAAACGCTCCTTATGATCTATTGATAACTGATTTATCTTTTAAATCAGACCATCGAAAAACAGCGTTATCAAGTGGAGACGAACTGATTGAAGCAATTAATGCAGTACAACCTTCTTTAAAAAAGATTGTATTTTCAATTGAAGACAAATCCTATAGAATCAAATCGTTGTTTAATGACTTGAAGATAAATGCTTACGTCTCTAAAGGGCGAAATAGTATTAATGAACTAAGAAAAGCGATTGAAGGAACTTTTAGGGGAGAAGAAAAAATTTTATCATCAGATTTATCATTTAGTTTTAATGATAAGGCATTGATTGAAATTGAGTCTTATGATATTTCAATTCTAAAGTTATTAGCCCAGGGATATATTTTAGAAAATATTGCAAGTGAATTTAAATCCTCTTCTATTACTCCTAATGGAACCAGTAGTATCGAAAAAAGAATTAATAAATTGAAAATATATTTTAAAGCGAATAACAATGTCCATTTAATTGCTATTGCCAAAGACTTTGGCTTAGTATAAATTTTATTCGTATTTACGGGTTTCCGTAAGGAAATGGTTTTTTATCCTTATAAATTTGTATTTGAATCTATTAACCGACCAATGAAACCTAAATACCAAATTAATTTTATCTCAAAAATTAATACAACCAAAAACAAGATCATCATGAAAACTATGTTATTATGTATTTTTCTTTCCGTAAGTTTTGCTTTCGTTTCTGAAAAATCCGGTTGGCTTGAAGTAGACTGGAAAATTATTTTTATTCCAGCACTTCTTGTCTTGCAAATCATTATTATCTCCACTGCTTTAAAAAACAGATACAAAAAACATTAAGAAGTTATTTTTCAATCTTAAACATCATTAGATATGAAAAGAACTTCTTAATTATACTGATCTGCATTCTTATTGTATTGCATTGGTATAGCTCACGAACAGAAAAAATGGTTCCAAAAAAAGCTGCCAAAGAGAAGAATCAAAATGATACCACAAAAAAAATAGTCTCAGAAGAAGATTTTAACTTAACCAGAATCTAAAAATTAAAGTAATTTGAAATATCCCTACATTTTTAAATTACTTATATTTGATTTTTAAAATTCTGCATGAAAAACATTTTAAGTTCCCTCCTTTTATTTTTTAGCGTTCTCTCTTTTTCACAAACTAAAATTATCTCTTGGAATATAGAAAATTTTGGAAAATCAAAATCCATTATTGAATTAAACTTTATTGCCAATACTATTCTCAATTACGATATAATTGCAATACAAGAGGTTGTTGCCGGCTATGGTGGTGGCCAAGCTATTGCAGAATTAAATAGAATATTGAATGAAAAAGGCTCAAAATGGGATTACATAATTAGTAATCCAACTAGCGGCAGCAGTTACAAAACGGAACGATACGCCTTTATTTGGAAAACAAAAAAGGCAAAATTAACAGGTAGTCCCTGGCTGGAAAAAAAATACCATCTGGAAATTGATCGCGAGCCTTATTTCGCAACTTTTGAAATTGATAACAAAACAATTACTTTAGTTAATTTCCATGCCATTACAAAAAATAAACAACCAGAAACCGAAATTAAATATTTTAAATTTCTACCAGCCGAATATCCTAACTTGAATTTACTTTTTATAGGAGATTTTAATTGCCCTCAATCACATTCTGTTTTCAATCCACTGAAAAAATCAGGATATGCTTCTGTTTTACAAAATCAAAAAACATCATTGAAGAAAAAATGCAAAAACAATTATTGTCTGGCATCAGAGTTTGACAATATATTTTTCAGAATAAATTCCCTTGATTATAAAAATTCCGGTGTGATACCTTTCTACAAAACTTTTAATTCCTTACAAGAAGCCCGAAAAATATCAGATCATATTCCGATTTGGTTCGAATTTTCGCTAAAGTAAATTATGTTTTAAGCTTTTTCTTCTTTGCTGCAGGAAATAATACATTATTTAAGATTAATCTATATCCTGGCGAATTTGGATGCAGATCTAAAACTGTTGGTGGATCTCCAACCTGATGCTGAAAATCTTCAGGATCGTGGCCTCCAAAAAAGGTAAACATCCCCTTCCCTTTTTCACCATGAATATATCTGGCTTCGCCATTAAGTTCGCAGGAACCCATTACCAATATATTTGATTTTATCAATGCTGAATCAAATGAAGTAGTTTGTCCCATAAATCCTTTCACCAATTGTGTATGATTTTGACATAACATACTAGGAATCGGATCCCATTTTGCAGAAAACTCCATTAAAGAAAAATAATCTTTTTCTACAGGAATTTTACGTTTCAAGGTCATATCAATATCTGAAAACTCATATTGCTCTGGCCTTCTTTCCAGTGTAAAATCCTTAAAAGCAAATGAATTTCCGAAATTTAATTTTGACTGATAGTTCGAATCACTCGCGTCACCATCAAACATTGCTTCACAAATATCAACCCCATCCGCTGCTAGAGCAATATCAAAACTGTCTGTTGCAGAACACATGGCAAACATAAACCCTCCTCCAATAACAAAATCCCTAATTTTTTTTGCAACAGCACCTTTTTCCTGAGAAACTTTCGTATAACCTAATTTTGCGGCTAAAGCTTCTGCATCTTTCTTCTGATCAATATACCAGGGTGTATTTTTATATGCTGCATAAAATTTGCCGTATTGTCCAGTAAAATCTTCATGATGTAGATGTAACCAATCATAAAGTAACAATTGATCACTTAAAACCTCTTCATCATATATTGGTGTAAAAGGAATTTCGGCGTAAGTTAGTACAAGTGTTACAGCATCATCCCAAGGTTGTTTTCCTTTTGGAGTATACACAGCAATTTTTGGTGCTTTCTCCAGAATAACGGATTCCATATTTTGAGACGGACTTGAAATTTCATTTAAAATAGAAGCTTCTTCACTATCGGAAAGTACCTCAAAGCTAACTCCACGAATTTGACATTCTTTGCGAATCTCCTCAGCATCTGGCAACAAAAACGATCCACCACGATAATTAAGCAACCAGCTAGCTTTATAATCCTTAGTTAAACACCAATATGTAATTCCATATGCTTTCAAGTGATTTTGCTGCGTAGTTTCATCCATTGGAAGTAAAATAAAGGAAGCTTTTGCTGTAAATGAAAGCAACAGTATGAAAATATAGACTAAACTCTTATACATTAGAAAATTATTTTAGTAAAGATATAAAGGAAGCTTTAAAAAACACAACAGATAAAGTTCTTTTATGAGGGAAAGAAACGTTAATTAAACAAGCAAAATTTAATTAACTCACTTATTTTAACAAAAAACACGTAAAAATACGTATTTCACAAAATTAATTTCTAATTACATTTGGTAATCCAAATCATTGGACTTATTAACCGATAAAACCACAATATGAAGTTTAATGAAAGTAATAACCAGCCCAAGAGACTAAACCTATTACAAAAGATAGGACTTTGTTTACTTGTGCTTACTATAATTCTGTATTACGTATTATCGATTCAATTTTTAACGAGTTAGTCTTTTTTTAAATTGTTAAAACCGCAATTTCGTTTTGAATAGCATATACAACAAGGCCGGCAATATTTCTCGACTCAGTTTTAAGTAATAAATTGTTGCGATGACCTTCTACTGTTCTTGGACTCAAAAAAAGATGATCAGCAATTTCAGAAGTTGTTTTTTGCTGACAAATAAGCTGAAGGATTTCAATTTCTCTCGGAGAAAGAAAACTAGTTTCTAAATGACCTTTTGAATTTTTTGATGAAACAATCGTTTCCTGAATTGTTTTTAATACGTTCTCATTGTAATAAAAACCTTTTTTTGCTACTTCATTGATAGTATGAATTAAATCCTTAGGAGTCGTATTTTTTATTAAATAAGCAACTGCTCCTACCTGAATCATGTTTGCAATAAATGATTTAGAATCATAACTTGTTAAAGCAATTATTTTAATGTCAGGAAAAGATTTTCGGATAATTTTTGTAGCCTCTACACCATTTAAGACAGGCATTTTTAAATCCATGATAATAATATCAGGTTTTACCTCGTTCTCTTCTAAACTAAAAAGAAGTTCTTCTCCGTTTGAAGCTTCAAAAATAATTTCGATATTATCTTCTCTTTGTAATAAAAAAGCAATCCCTTTTCGGAACAAAACTTCATCATCAACTAAAGCAACTTTAATAGCCGGGCTCATTATTTATTCGTTTTTGGTTTTTGGTTTTCCGAAATTACAAAATATGAATTAAAAAACCATCAAAAGGCTTGATATAATAGGCTAAAAGCTCATTTATTGCTAAATTTTGGCTTAAAAAGTAAAAACAACCGAAAATCCTTTATTAATTTGAGAGTTAATCAGAATACTGCCATTCAAAAAAGAAATTCGGCTATCAATATTTTTCATTCCAAGGCCTTTTTGATTTTGAACATTTTTACTATCAAAGCCAACACCATTATCCTCATAATTACAAGTAGCAACATTTGAAATAGTACTAAAAGAAATCCAAATTTCAGTTGCTTTTCCGTGGCGCAATGAATTATTCATCAGTTCTTGCAGAATTCTAAAAATATGCAAATGACGATCTATTTCACTTTCATCAAAATCAATTTCATTTTTATAATAAATTTTTACTGCTTTACTACTTTCAAACTCTTCGCATAATTCTTCAACTCCGGCATTAAGTCCAAATTTTTCAAAAACAGGAGGCAATAAATTATGGGCAATTTTTCTCGAATTTTCTAATGCCTTTCCAGTGAGATTAATGATATTCTCAGTAATCTCTTTTGTTTCAGCTTCGCTTAAATTTGAAGCAGAAAGCAAATGTGTATTTAAGGAAACAATATTAAGTTTAGAACTTATATCATCGTGCAAGTCTTGTGCAATACGCTTTCGTTCTTCTTCTTGGGTAAAAAGAACGGCATGTAATTGTTCTTTTTGGTACTGTAATACTAAGTCTTTTTTTTCAAGCTCTTTTTGAATTATTTTTTTTCTTGAGAAGTAGAAGAATATTATCAATACTACGGCAACAACTATAAAGAAAAGAGAAATGTATAATATTATCGCAACAAGTTCTTTTTCGGGAATTGAATGACTATCCATATCGTACTGTTCTTTAACAAGATTATTAATTTAAGGTCGCAAGGATTTGTTATAAAAACTTACTTTCCATTCATATAAGATAAAAAACTGATAAACTATTGATAAAAAAGCATTTAAGGTCCAGATAAGGTATTTTAAATCATCGCTAAGGCTAAAAGAAAGATTTCCAATTAAAAATAATACTGTACTGGCAAATAAGTAAGTTATAATACCAATACTAACGTAATAATACTTTTTACCTTCTGTGAGCATATTATAAAGGTGAAGCAAAGCAAAAACAACAATAAGCAAACATGTTAAAGCAATTTCAAACAAATTAAATTTCAAAAATTGACTTGTGTCTAAAGCAAATTGTACAACTAAAATCAATAATGCAACAACAATACAAATTTTTACAAAAATTTTTTGGATTTTTATCTTTAGTAATGAATTATAAAACAATCCTAACAGAATCATTTGTCCTATGAAAAACATATTGAGAACAGGTAGGTTATTTACTTTAAGTATATACATTACCTCCATGGAGAATTGCATCAAAAATGAGAAAACCAAATAAGACACAAAAAAAACATTAGCTTTTTCCTTTCGAAAAAAGCTAAATGAATATAGCAAAAGATTTATTAGTAAAACTAAATAAACAGAGTAAACAAAAAAGTCATACACTTCTAAATTCTATTTAAAATTACATTGGAGGACTTGGACGAACACCATCGTAAACAACTTCTTCGGCTCCATCTGCAGATTTATTTTGATCTGAACTTGGTGGCCCATAAACATTTATATATTTCTTTGTTTCCGGATCATATTCTGCTCCTACAAAAAGTAAAGTCTTTTCTTTTTGGTCATTAATACCAATATAGGCCCAAACGGCTTCCGTTTTTAACTCTAACACTTTTTCTAAAGATTCTCTTGGAATCAAAAAAGCTTTTATTTTATTCTTCTGATCTTCAACCGTGGTATCATCCTGATACCTTCTTTCCCATTCTTGGGCTGTGCTTAACGGAATTTGAATAGGTCCCGGAAAAGTTTCTTCATTCATAATTTACAATTTTAGTTAATAAGATTTGATTTGTTAATGGTTTTGCTAAACTACCGAAATAATTTTAGATAAAACATACTACTATGTAAAATTATAAAGAAGATAAGTCGTACTAAATAAAAAAAAATCTTTATAAGCACTTAACTCATAAAGATTTCTTTGTATTGTGTCTTCTATTTTATATTAAAACGGAACGTCACTATCATCATCGTCATCATTGAGATTACTGCCAAAAGCTTCATTTGGAGACGGAAGATTTTTAGTTATAAACGGATTGTCCTCATGATTCATTTTAGAAGGTAAATCATCATAGCTACCAGAAAAATCGTCAAGATTATCAAATTTACCAAGGTGGCCCAAGAATTTCAAACGAACGTTTTCGATACCACCATTACGGTGTTTCGCGATCATAATTTCAGCCTGTCCAGCAGTTGGTGAAGCCTCATCATCATCCCACTCATCAATTTTGTAATACTCAGGTCGGTATAAGAACGAAACAATATCGGCATCCTGCTCAATCGCTCCAGATTCACGAAGATCCGATAGCAAAGGACGTTTACTCGATCCACGCGTTTCAACCGCACGCGATAACTGAGAAAGTGCAATTACCGGTACATTTAACTCTTTTGCCAGAGCCTTTAAGTTTCGGGAAATTGTAGAGATCTCCTGCTCACGGTTCCCTCCTCCTTTAGCATTTCCTCCCGCGGTCATTAATTGCAAATAATCGACAATTACGATTTTAATTCCGTGCTGCGAAACCAAACGACGGCATTTTGCTCTTAAATCGAAAATAGAAAGTGATGGTGTATCATCAATAAATAACGGGGCTTTTTCCAAGTTCTTCACTTTGGTACTCAACATTGTCCATTCGTGAGGTTCTAATTTACCAGTACGCAGTTTCTCTGATGATAATCCTGTTTCTGATGAAATCAACCTCGTAATCAACTGAACTGATGCCATCTCCAGAGAGAACAAAGCTACAGGGTGTCCAAAATCGATCGCAATATTTCTGGCCATAGAAAGTACAAACGCCGTTTTACCCATCGCAGGTCTTGCTGCAATAATAATTAAATCACTTGGCTGCCATCCTGAAGTCAATTTATCCAAATTGGTAAAACCGGTTTCAACACCACTCAAACCTTCTTGTTTAGAAATTTCTTCGATACGTTTCTTAGCCTGTAAAACTAAACTTTGTGCAGTTTCAGAACTACGTTTAATATTTCCTTGCGTTACTTCGTATAATTTTGATTCGGCCTGATCTAACAAATCAAATACGTCTGTAGTTTCATCATAAGACGCTTCGATAATTTCAGATGAAATTCTGATTAAACTTCTCTGAATAAATTTCTGAAGAATGATACGGGAGTGAAATTCAATATGCGCTGAAGACGCTATTTTTTGTGTAAGCTGAATTAAATAGAAATCTCCTCCGGCTAAATCTAATTTTCCATTTTTTTTCAGCTGAGCTGAAACCGTTAACAAGTCAATTGGCTGTGTATCTGTAAAAAGCTGAACAATTGCTTCAAAAATAAATTTATGAGCATCTTTATAAAATGCATCGGGTTGTAAAATATCAATTACATCATCTACCCCTTTTTTATCAATCATCATTGCCCCAAGTACAGCCTCTTCTAAATCAAGCACTTGCGGAGGTAATTTTCCTTTTTCTAAATTAATGATTGTGGTTTTATCTACCTTGACAGGGTTTATGTTTTTGAAATTTTCCATATAGCGAAAGTAACAAAATTTAAAAAAAAATTGCTATCGAGTTATAACTATTAATTGTTTATAAATAAGATTTTTTTGTTCATAACCAAAAAAAAATCCGAAACTGTAAGGCTTCGGATTTTAATTAATATTGTAAGAATTTACTCTTTATACTCGCCCATATTACTGTATTTGTCCATTCTTTGGGCAATTAAGTCGGCTGTTGATAAGTCTTTCAATTCGTTATATCCTTTGGTAATGTATTCGGCAACTGTTTTAAAAGTAGTCTCGCGATCATAGTGCGCTCCTCCTAGTGGTTCCGGAATAACATCATCAACTAGTTTTTGTCTTTTCATATCAGATGAAGTCAATTTTAATGCATCGGCAGCACGTTCTTTGTACTCCCAGCTTTTCCATAAAATTGAAGAACATGATTCTGGAGAAATTACAGAATACCAGGTATTCTCTAACATGTATACTTTATCTCCAACACCTATTCCTAAAGCTCCTCCTGAAGCTCCTTCACCCACAATAATGGTAATAATTGGAACTTGCAGACGAACCATTTCAAAAATGTTTCTTGCAATAGCTTCTCCTTGCCCTCTTTCTTCAGCTTCAAGTCCTGGATATGCACCCGGAGTATCTACTAAAGTCAAAACCGGAATTCCGAACTTCTCTGCCATTTTCATTAAACGCAAAGCTTTACGGTATCCTTCAGGATTTGCCATACCAAAATTACGATACTGACGTGTTTTTGTATTAAAACCTTTTTGCTGACCAACGATCATAAACGATTGTCCGTTTACTTTTCCTAATCCGCCAACCATTGCTTTATCATCTTTAAAACCTCTGTCTCCGTGAAGTTCTAAGAAAGTGTCACCGCAGATCGCTCTGATGTAATCTAAGGTATAAGGTCTGTTTGGGTGCCTTGAAAGCTGAACACGTTGCCAAGCCGTAAGGTTTTTATATATTTCTTTCTTTGTTTGCTCTAATTTTTTGTTGATTTCCTTGCAGGTAGGTGTTACATCAACATCAGATTCTTTTCCAATTATAACACACTTTTCCAGCTGTTCTTCAAGTTCTTTGATTGGAAGCTCAAAATCTAAATATTCCATGGATTTTTGAATTTTGTTTGTAAATCGAACCGCAAATATAAAAATATTATATCATTGGCACAGTTAATTGTTAGTAAAGTATCAAATTGTGATTTAAAAATAAGTAAACTATTACAGTTCTTTCTTATTTTTATAATGTTTAAAAACGCCGTTTAAGATAACTGTAATTACAATTATCAGGGCGCCAATATAAAATTCCTTGCTCATTTTTTCTTTTCCTCCCAGAATAAAATAAGCTAACATAATTCCGTAAACCGGCTCTAAATTAGTCGTTAACATTACGGTATAGGGAGTTAATTTCTGCATTACTTTTACAGAAGCCGTAAAAGCATAAGCCGTACAAACAGACGCTAAAACAAGCAATAAAATCCAATTGTTTAATGACATTGTAAAAAAGTCTGCAGTGAATTTTCCTTGTACTAAAAAATAAATAGAAATAAAGAAAACTCCCGCTCCAAATTCATAAAATGTAATAACAGACGGTTCGTGATCAGAGATTAATTTCCCATTCATTAAGGTAAATAAAACTCCCAAAATAATCGAAGCCAACGCATAATACATTCCATTCAGGTATTTAACTTCAACTTGCATAATCATAGCTAAACCAGCAATAATTATCAATCCGAAGAAAACCTCATATAACAATATTTTTCTCCCATAAAAGAGTGGTTCTAGTAAGGAAGCGAAAAAAGCTCCTAATGAAAATATCGAAAGTGTTATTGAAACATTAGAAACATGAATCGCCCTGAAAAAGAAAATCCAGTGCATTGCAATCAGCAATCCGACAAAAATTAACTTGGCAAAAGACTGGGCTGATATTGCAAAAGATTGTTTTTTATAAACTATAAATCCAGCAAGAAAAATTCCGGCAAGAAGCATTCTGAACCAAACTAAATTTTCAGCATCAATGGTGATTAAAGCGCCCAAAATGGCAGTAAAACCCCAGATAAAAACAATTAAATGAAGATTTAAGTAACTTTTTAAATTATCGTTTCGCATTACGTAATAGGTAAACTGCCAAAATTCCGAAAACCATATTTGGGAACCAGACAGCTAATAAAGGTGAGAAAGTAGATTTTTCGGCAAGTGTACCAAAGATTTTATCAAAAAACACAAAAGAGAAAGCAATTGCAATTCCAATGGCAAGATTCATCCCCATACCCCCGCGTCGTTTCATAGACGAAACTGCAACAGCGATAATGGTTAAAATAAAAGCAGAAACCGGTACACTATACTTTTTATAAAGAACAACTAAATAGGTATTGATATTTCCGGAACCTCTTTTTCTTTCCTTATCAATAAACTTATACAGTTTACCAAGGCTCAAAGTTTCAGCGATATAAACCACAGGAGTTAAATCTTCTAATTCGAACTTAAAAGGAATACTTTTTTCAGGATTTTTTTCGATAATGTCACCCAATTCACCAACGGTTCTTTTTGTATAATCATACAAAATATAAGTTTTCTTTTTCGGGTCCCATTTAATACGGCTGGCTGTAATTTTATATTTCAGTTTCTCTTTTTCAAAATGTTCTAATGAAAAATTAAAAGCTGTTTTAGATTCTTCCTGAAAACTGTTTACAAAAATAAAATCGTTATCATTAATTTGTCTGTAAACATTTGTGTTTTCGCCCCGCATGAGCTCTTTCCCGTTTCCTTTTAAATAGGTATATCTAAAATTATTATAGCCTTCACTGGCTGCAGGCACAATAAAGAATCCCATTAATAGCACAAAAATAGAAACGATCGTTGCGCCAATAATATAAGGTCTTAAAAACCTTGTAAACGAAATTCCGGAACTTAAAATAGCGATAATCTCTGTATTATTAGCCAATTTTGAAGTAAACCAAATTACCGATAAAAATAAAAATATCGGGAACAATGAATTGATAAAATAGATCGTAAAATTGTAATAATAGAACGCAATATCCATAAACGGAATCTTGTTTTCCAACATTTTATTTACCTTTTCAGAAACATCAATAACGATCCCAATCGGCGCAAATAACAATAGCATCACCGAGAAAGTGGCTAAATATCTTTTTAAAATATACTTATCTATTATAGTCAGCATAAAACTTTTAGTTTCAAGTTTAAAAGTTTCAAGTTTCACGTTTCAGGTTTCACGTTCTCAACTGAACCTGAAACCTGAAACAAAAATAACCTGAAACTCTTTTTATAATCTTTGGCTCATATTTTTAACCATCATTTCTTTCCATGGTCTAAAATCACCAGCTAAGATATGTTTTCTAGCTTCGCGAACCAACCACATATAGAAACCAAGATTATGAATAGTCGCAATTTGTTTTCCTAAATATTCATTGGCAGCAAATAAGTGGCGTAAATAAGCTTTTGTATATTCTGTATCTACAAAGGTATGTCCCATTTCGTCAATTGGAGAAAAATCAGCTTCCCACTTTTTATTCTTGATGTTGATGGTTCCGTTTGCTGTAAACAACATTCCATTTCTGGCATTTCGGGTTGGCATCACACAGTCAAACATATCAATACCTAACGCAATATTTTCTAATATATTAATAGGTGTTCCAACTCCCATTAAATAACGAGGTTTGTCTTCTGGCAAAATTTCACAAACAACTTCAGTCATCGCGTACATTTCTTCGGCTGGTTCTCCTACTGATAATCCACCAATAGCATTTCCTTGTTGTCCGGAATTTGCAATATATTCAGCCGATTGACGACGTAAATCTTTGTAAGTGCTTCCCTGAACAATCGGAAAAAACGTTTGTTCATAACCATATTTATAAGGTACTTTATCTAAATGATTAATACAACGATCCAGCCAACGGTGTGTCATGTGCATTGAACGTTGTGCATATCTGTAATCGCAAGGATAAGGTGTACACTCATCAAAAGCCATGATAATATCAGCACCAATTGTACGTTGAATTTCCATTACATTTTCCGGAGTAAAAAAGTGATATGAACCGTCAATATGCGATTTAAACTTCACTCCTTCTTCCTTAATTTTACGATTATTCGAAAGAGAATATACCTGATATCCTCCAGAATCAGTCAAAATATTACGATCCCAGTTCATGAATTTATGCAATCCTCCGGCCTTTTCAAGAATTTCAGTCTGTGGGCGTAAATATAAATGGTAAGTATTTCCAAGAATAATATCCGGATTAATATCTTCTTTCAATTCACGCTGATGCACTCCTTTTACCGAGGCAACCGTTCCAACAGGCATAAAAATAGGCGTTTCAATTATGCCGTGATCTGTAGTAATACTCCCCGCCCTCGCTTTTG
Source organism: Flavobacterium sp. LAR06 (assembly GCF_041946075.1). Taxonomy (NCBI): domain Bacteria; kingdom Pseudomonadati; phylum Bacteroidota; class Flavobacteriia; order Flavobacteriales; family Flavobacteriaceae; genus Flavobacterium; species Flavobacterium sp. LAR06. The sequence continues at coordinate 21,265 of NZ_JAUTYT010000026.1, forward strand.
ATTGCGGATCTTTTTGTAATAAATCAAACTTCATCTGTTTCTTTTTTCAGTCGGCAAAGATAAGCTAATTTCAGGGAAAATTAAGTAATTAGATAATTTGTCAATTAGAAAATTAGATAATGATCAACTTGAAACTTGACACGAGGCTTTTGCCGAACTGGCGAAGTAAATAAAGAAAAGCTGAAACTTCTAACATTTAACTCGTCACTTTCATTTGGGCGTTCCCTCCGGCCGGGCTATCCGCTATATCTCCCGATTTAGAAAAACAAGGCTTTTAGCCGTAGCTTTTGTTAATCGGGAGATACCGCTGCTACCCCTAACGCAAAGACCAAGACGTTTTTATTAACAATCAAATGTAAAAGTTACAACAAACCTCTTATTAATATGTAACAACATGCCCGTTTTGATTATGTAACTTTAATGAAATAGAAAAAGCAAAACTAACATCAATTAAAATATAGAAATCATGATAAACTCAGAAGATAACAATCCAATAAAAGAAGATCAAATCGAAAGAAATCTTGAAAATTTAGATTACCCGGCAAATGAAGATATTTACAATCAGGAAGACAAACTAGAAGACATTGATCCGGAAGATATTTCTGGAGAAAGAATTGTTAATCAAGATAATCATGAATGGAAACAAAACAGCGATAAACTCGGAAATGACTTAGACATTCCGGGCTCAGAACTTGATGACCAACAAGAGGAAATTGGCTCCGAAGATGAAGAAAACAACTTCTATAGTGAAGGAGATACTAATTAAATTGCTATTAAATAAATCCCTAAATGAAATTAAAGTCCCTAAAAGGGGCTTTTTTTTATTAAACTTTCAATAAAAAACAATACGATTAAATGGTCTCATTCAATAAATCTAAAACATTTAAGCCTTTTTTTTAGAATCAATAAAAAAAGCGGTGGAATTTAACAATTCCGACAAACTAAAGCAAAAAATCATTTGTCAGCCCGCAAAATAACGATTACTTTTGCTCCAGTTTAACTTTTACATATAAAATGAAGCCTAACACACAACAATTAAGCGATTTAACAATCCAAGTAAGAAGAGATATTCTTCGAATGGTACATGCTGTCAACTCAGGTCACCCAGGTGGCTCTTTAGGTTGCACTGAATTTTTGGTAACATTATACCAAAATATTATGGACCGCAAAGAAGGTTTTGATATGGACGGAATTGGAGAAGACATTTTCTTCCTTTCAAACGGTCATATTTCTCCAGTATTCTATAGCGTTTTAGCACGTAGCGGTTATTTTCCTATTTCAGAACTTGCAACTTTTAGATTATTAAATTCTCGTTTACAAGGACATCCAACAACTCACGAAGGTTTACCTGGAGTTCGTATCGCTTCTGGATCATTAGGACAAGGTTTATCTGTAGCTCTTGGTGCTGCACAGGCTAAAAAATTAAATGGTGATAATCATTTAATTTATACTTTACACGGTGATGGTGAATTACAAGAAGGTCAAAACTGGGAAGCAATTATGTATGCTTCTGCTAAAAAAGTAGACAACCTTATCGCAACTATCGACGTTAACGGAAAACAAATTGATGGAACAACTGACGAAGTTTTAGCAATGGGAAGTCTTCGTGCTAAATTCGAAGCTTTTGACTGGGACGTTCTAGAAATTAAAGAAGGAAACAGCATCGACGCAATCTTAGCAGGTTTAAATGATGCTAAATCAAGAACAGGAAAAGGAAAACCAGTTTGCATTTTATTACACACTGAAATGGGTAATGGTGTTGACTTTATGATGCACACACATGCTTGGCATGGTAAAGCACCTAACAACGATCAGTTAGCAAGTGCTTTAGCTCAAAACTATTCTGCAGATCAAATCGACTATTAAAAAAGTGTGCAGTCTCGGTGTGCAGTTTTCAGTTCAAAACTCAGAATCTTAGCCACTTAGAAACTTAGCATCTCATAAAAGACAAAAATGAAAAAATATACAAATACAGGAAGTAAAGATACACGTTCAGGATTTGGAGCGGGAATGACTGAACTAGGTCAAAAAAACGAAAACGTTGTGGCGTTATGCGCTGACTTAATTGGATCATTAAAATTTGATGATTTCAAAAAAAATCACCCAGAGCGTTTTTTCCAAATTGGAATTGCAGAAGCTAACATGATTGGTATTGCTGCAGGTTTAACAATTGGAGGAAAAATTCCATTTACAGGAACTTTTGCTAACTTCTCTACAGGAAGAGTTTACGATCAAATTCGTCAGTCAGTTGCTTACTCTGATAAAAATGTAAAAATTTGTGCTTCTCACGCTGGTTTAACACTAGGTGAAGATGGAGCAACACACCAAATCTTAGAAGATATTGGTTTAATGAAAATGTTGCCAGGAATGACAGTAATCAATACTTGCGATTACAACCAAACTAAAGCAGCTACTTTAGCATTGGCAGATCACCACGGTCCAGCTTATTTACGTTTCGGACGTCCGGTAGTACCTAACTTCACTCCTGCTGATGAGCCATTCGTAATTGGAAAAGCAATTTTATTAAACGAAGGAACTGATGTAACAATCGTTGCAACAGGACACTTAGTTTGGGAAGCGCTTATTGCTGCTGAAGCTTTAGAAGCAAAAGGAATTTCTGCCGAAGTAATCAACATTCACACTATCAAACCACTTGATGAAGAAGCAATTCTTAAATCATTAGCTAAAACTAAATGTGTAGTAACTGCTGAAGAACACAACATTCTTGGAGGTCTTGGAGAAAGTGTATCAAGAGTTTTAGCTTTAAACATTCCTGCTCCACAAGAATTTGTAGCTGTAAACGATAGTTTTGGTGAATCTGGAACTCCGGAGCAATTAATGGAAAAATACAAATTAAACAATCAGGCGATTGTTGAAGCTGTAGAAAGAGTTATCAAAAGAAAATAATTTCAAATTTCTTACTTTATAAAAAAAAACCTCGAAAGTGATTTCGAGGTTTTTTTTATCTAAAATTCAAATTATTGAATATTTTTTTTATTTAGCAGAATGATGATCCTTATCAACATGAATTCTTTTTCTTCCTGGAGATGTATAATCCGGGGTTCCAGCTGCAGAGAATGCAGGGATCCCGTAAGTTTCCGTTTCATCTGTATTTGGCGTCTTTGGATTATCTGCTATAGGATCAAAAGGGTAATATTTACTTATACCTGTAACGGGAGCGCCTTCTGGTTTTGTTATTTCAAATCGGGTAGCATATCCATCTCCATCATCGTCAAAATCCATAAAATCAGCTATTCCATCACCATCAGTATCATCAATTAATTCTTTAGGCATATTTGGAAACCTTACTTTATCTTCCAAATTATAATTATAACCATCGTGATTAATATCTTCATAATAATCAAGAACACCGTCCGGAGCACCTGTTCTCTGCCCTCCTACTACTTTAAAATCATGATCCAACCTTTGAAGATCAAACAGCTTAAAACTAAACACAAGTGGAGAATATGTAGGAATACCAGTTTGTGCAGTACCAAAATAACCAAGCCCTGAAGGTAAAAACATAACTCCTGCGCCGTAATTTTCATATGTTATAACTCCATCAGCAGCAACAGTCGAAGTACCTGTTTTAAATTGCGGAAAAATCTCTCCCCATCCGTCAATTACTGGACGAGGTGCATAAACATATAAATCAAAACCAACGCCTAAACCATATGACTGATCAAATACGGTCCCATCTAATAAGTTTCCTTTGTATGAAGTATAAACAAGATCGGTATTACAAGGCGATTGACCTATTCCTTTGTTAAGTGTAAGATAATAAACTTTATAATTAATGTCACGATTATAAACATCTCTATGTTCAAGAGGATACTCTTGTTGATCCCAAATAGAAATCTGTGTTCCTCCTGCTGGAATTTTTTTTATCTCTACATCAAAAGTTACTTTATCAACTATTATATAATTAGTTTTTAAATATTTCTCAATTGAATCATTATCTGCCTTATATTGCTCTTTGTAATCACGCAAAGGCACTACAACCACTTCATCATCATCACTTTTATTACAAGAAACCAAAGAAACACCTGCAAGCAATAAAATAAAATAATATTTAAATTTATTCATTATTGTTAATTTTTTAGGTGCGCAAGATACAATATTGATTTATTTTTGTAAAGAATTTAACTTCGATTTTAGAAAAATTATGAGAATAGATAAATACCTATGGTGCGTGCGTTATTACAAGACCAGAAACATGGTAACAGAGGCATGCAAAAAGAACCATATTACAGTAAACGGGCAGGTTGCAAAACCATCTAAGGAAGTTTTCCCAACAGACAGAATCACCTTCAGAAAAGATCAGATTACGCAAATAATTACTGTACTCGATATTCCTGAAAGTCGCGTTGGAGCAAAATTGGTTGATATATATCGTAAAAACGAAACACCAGCAGAGGCTTATGCACATTTAGAATTATTAAAACTATCTAAGGAGCATTATAGAAAAAGCGGAACAGGAAGACCGACCAAAAAAGACCGAAGAGATATCGACGAGTATGGAAACGAGATTTTTGATGAGGAGGAAACGGAGTAAATTCCAATTTAAAAAACCCAAATTTCATTTCAAAAACTGAAATCTAAAATCTAAAATCTAAAATTCTTATTTGTACTTTAGCAAAAAAAATAAATCATGAGCAAAAACATCATCTTAACGAATCAGGAAATCGAACACAAAATCAAACGTATCGCCTATCAAATTTACGAGACTTTTGTTGATGAAGAAGAAGTTGTAATTGCCGGAATCGCTTCTAACGGATCTATTTTTGCCGAAAAAATTGCCATTGCATTGAGCACTATTTCAACACTTAAAGTTTCTACTTGCGAAGTTAAGGTTGACAAACAAAATCCACAATTACCAATTCAGACTTCTTTAACTAAAGAAGAATACCAAAATAAAGGTCTAGTATTAGTTGATGATGTCTTAAACTCAGGTACAACATTAATTTATGCTGTTCGTCATTTCTTAGACGTTCCGCTTAAGAAATTCAAAACAGCAGTACTTGTAGACAGAAACCATAAAAAATACCCTGTAAAAGCCGATTTTAAAGGCATTTCACTTTCGACTTCTTTACTCGAGCATGTTCAGGTTGTTTTTGACAACAAAGAAGGTGATTATGCCTTTTTAAGCTAATAAAGCTGTAATATCCTCAACCGTTTCTTCGACCGTCTTATCATCAACCACAACCTTATGTTGCGCATGGTTGTAATAAAAGCTACGATCGAATAAATGTTTTGCGATAAATTCTTTCATTTCTTCTTCATCCATATTCGCAATCAAAGGACGTTTACTTTTATTGTGGACTAATCTATTATATAAAGTAGCTATTGAAGCCTTTAAATAAATCGACACAATATCATCTCTTTGAAGCAACAAATGATTATTAGCATAACACGGAGTTCCCCCACCCAATCCGATAATGTTATTTTCTGAAGATTGAAGTAATTCAACAAACATTTCGTGTTCTAATTTTCTAAAATAGATTTCTCCATGTTGCTCAAAAATTTCATTTATGGACAAATTTGCTCTTTTTTCGATGCATTTATCCAAATCTAAAAACGGAATATTTATAATTTTTGAAAGATTTTGGGCAATAGTTGACTTTCCGCAACCCATATATCCCAATAAGACGATTTTTTTCATTCTAATAAAACCCTATAAACTAGGGCGTTGTAAACATTGGTTAAAAAAAGACAAATTTATAATAAAAATGCTTGCAAATAATAAAATAAACTCCTTATATTTGCACCCGCATTCAAGAAACATAATGACTCGATAGCTCAGTTGGTAGAGCACATCACTTTTAATGATGGGGTCCTGGGTTCGAGCCCCAGTCGGGTCAC
>NZ_JAUTYT010000027.1:0-25428 GCF_041946075.1 Flavobacterium sp. LAR06
GTTAGTTAGTTAGTTAGTTAGTTAGTTAGTTAGTTAGTTAGTTAGTTAGTTAGTTAGTTAGTTAGTTAGTTAGTTTTAGATTGTTTTTGTTTTTTTTAGAATGTTTTTATTTGGTTTTGGCGGGTGAAGGGGAGGCTGGATGGAGTGATTGGTTGATTTGAGCGCGATAGTTATTTAGTTGTGGTTTGATTTCTTAGGATCCAGTCATGGTTGCAGGAGAGAGGTTAGAGACTTATTTCTGCTACCAGCCAATGCTTCGTGCAAATTTTGAGCTTCTTAATTAAAAATGTGTTTTTTAAAACTAAAAAACGTTATAAAAGTGGATTTTTAATTTTTTCTAGTAGCGGGAAGCATTCAAATATCTAACCAGATTATCTTGGATTATTATAATATTTTAAAATGCGCATCTTAGTTTTTTTCTGCTTTTTTTGTATCAACTCATGTCAGTACCAAAAAGCTTGAATCAAATTAAAGGGGCTTTTCATAATTTGTAGTGAAAAAATTATATATTTGAAAACAATAAAAAATGTGTGAAATTTGCCAGGCATGTCTACCAAAATTTGTTTGGTTTTGTTACATATGTAAATAAGTTAGTTGCAAGCGGGTAGAGCATCAATATTGAAATCTAACTTAAAAATGGAGAAAGAAAAAAAATACACAATTACAGAAGAAGAAACTAAGTATCAAAAGTCAAAAAACCAGTTTTCGAATATTTGGAAAGATTCAGTTTTTAGTAAAGTAATAGCTAATGGAATTCTACTTATGTTTACGCTGTTAGCCATAATTATTGGACAATTAATTAATGTTTCAACAGCAGAGGAATTTATTAAGTATTTTTTCAATTTTGAAGTTAAACTATACGCTTTATTACTCACTGCAGGAATTATCTTCGTTGGATATTATATATATTTAAGATTTTTAAAAAAGAACGATGACGGCTATAAATCATTTTTATCTCAAAAGATTGGCAATTATAGATTTGCCGATTTAAATAACATTTTATTATCATCAGATCAAGAGATACCACGTGTTCTACAACATGAAATGGGTGCTAAAAATTTAGATTTATTAACTCTATTTAAAATAACGATTCCTCTCTATTGCTCTGGAATGGATTGGGATAATCCTAACGACGAATCTGGATTTTTATATTATCGATTAGGTCCAAGATTGATAAGTTATGGGCTTTTAGAAAGAGTTCCTTCTATTCATAATAATATCGAGGGAAACATTAATGCCTTTACAATCCAACCAACTCAAAACGGTTTCAAATTTTTTGCTCTACTCGAAAGTTTGGAAAGAATTGAAAATTCAGAAAGCTATGAAAAAGAGTTTGATGAAAAACAGAAAGAAAATGCCACCCACTAACAGATGCTAAAGTAGATTTAGGCAGTTAGCTTAATTTAATTTATCCTTAAACCTCTTATAGAAAGACAAGTGTGGTAAGAAATTTAAAATAACAATCAATAATGATAGACGATCTAAAAAATCCTTTAATGAAATTATATATGAAAGGACAACAAGTCCCTTTTATGGAACTTTAATAACTTCATGGCTAATTTGGAGAATAATCTATTTAACTTTTTTTATTTGAGAGACAAAAATTAAGGAAAATAAAATAGACTATATCGTAGCTAATTATTCAGATATTGAACACATTGTTATATTTCCGTTAATATCTACCCTATTTCTTTTAACTCTTATTCCGTTTATCTCAATGGTGCATTTTGGTTGTCTTTAAAATTTAATAAGTGGAAAGTTGACCAAAAGAATATTGTTGACAAAAAAACAACTTTTAAGTTTAGAACAGTCAATAGCTTTGTGTGAAGAAGTTGAAAGACAAGAAGAGCGATTTGGAAAATTAGTAGAAAATAAAAACTTGGAAATTTCACAATTACAAACTCAATCGGAAGAATAAATTCTTTTAAGCATAATAGCGGATGGAATTATAAATTAGATTTTTCAGGACTAGACAGGAAATTGTTTTCTTCTAATGCCCCAGAGCTAATTACTAAACTAGTAAAAGACAATTTATGGATAGAAGAAGAAAGCAATGTATTAAAGGTAAAGGAAATGTATTTTCATAATTTAAAAGACATCTTTTAGAAGTGCCTTAGTTAAAATATGTAGGAAAAGATATTTTCTAATTAAAAACTAAACTTAAAAATCAAATCTCTTATTTTCCAAACCTCTGTTAGGTCGCTTAAAATCTTAAAATCTTCCATAAAAGGTTCGAATTTTGTACTGCTAAGCTCACAAGAAAAGAGAAAAGCTTGTAAAGTATTGGTTTTACAGGCTTTTTTTGGTTCGACAAAGTTATGGCTAAGTTTGGTTATTACTAACTCCTTGTTTTGTTGAGTTTACTGGTTCGATCCTGGAATGTTTTTTAACTTAATATTCTTATTTTTAAATGTAAATATGACTCAATCTTGGGTTTATATGTCTTATCATGGCTGTTAGTTGGTGAAACATGGACTAAATTTATAATTCTTAAAAAGAACTGAGGTTAAATGTACGGAACTAATTGAGATTTTTACTCATTTAAGTGTCTAGAGCAATCAACAAATAGAAAACCGATTTAATGATTTATAAGTAAAAAACATCTATTTAAAAATAAATATTATGAGATGTCATGCAACTTGTAATATATAAACTATGTTTAACCTATCAAAATTCAGCAAATGAAACACTACTTTCATATTGATTACAAATTTACTAATACTTTAGATTTAAAAAATAACGATGCTCCTAATGTAGAAGAATTATTTGGAGAGATATTCTATAATGATTACGAAAGTGACGAACCAGTAAAAATTGGTGAAGTTGAATTACATTTTTATAACTATGCGTTTGTACATTTTGGCTTTAATTTATACGATGCATTTGATAGATCTAGTAATACAATTCGACTAGGCGATGTACTTATTGATTATAAAACAGATGAAATCAAACCAAAAATAGAAAAATTAGTTGGTGAAAGTCTTAATGAAAATATACTTGTAATTCAAGAGTTTATTTTATTTCCGGATCATAGAGGTAAAGGTTTCGGTGAAGAAATTATTTCCGGTATTGAAACTTTCTTCAAAGGAAAGTGTGGCTACATTACATTACAAAGTTTTCCAAAACAACATGATATTAGTTTAAAAAATTCAGCGCGATTTAAGATTCTGAAGTTGGATGAAATGCAAAAAGATATTAAGAAAGCCCAAACTTCATTAAATTACTTTTACGAAAAATGTGGATACATAAAGATTGATAATAAATTGAATTGTTATATTAAAAATATTGAACCTATGTGGACTTGATATAATAGAGTTTCATTGTTGTACTACGCACAGGCGAACGAAACTCTGACTATTTCGGGGTTTTTTCGACAACTCTGGATTTATGATTGAATTAGATTGTATCGGTTTTCTGTAAATATGGGGGAGACTAAGATTATCTGGTTTCCCGGCACACCTATAATTGTTCCATTATATCTTGCACTTTGGCAAGAGCAATATTTACTTGCAGTACTTGCAACATAACATTAAAAAGTATTATGTTTTAGATAAGGAGCAGAAAGGTATGGTGGTTTTACGCTCTTTAGATTACTCTTAAGAAACTTCAAATCCTTTTATCTCAATTATTGATCTATATTCATGTGTTTTTGAATTTATATTAGTGGTAAGTTAACAGATTTTAAATTTTTAACTTAAAAAAAATAAGACCAACACATGCTTTCTACAAAAAAACGAAAAAAATTAAGAGAAATAAATTTTGAAGATTAAAAAAAAAACGCTTCCGTCGCATCATAAGTAAAGTTTTTTCTTCACCTTTATAAAATGAATGGGATTATTTATGTAAGAGTTTTGTGAAAAATTTAGAAAACAGATCTAATTGTTAAGATAGTGGAAATCCAGTTTGAGCATTTCCCTGTTACGGGCGAAAAGTAGAAAAAACTTTAAGTTTACGAAAGTTGGTCACACTATTACAATGATTTATAAATTTTATTTTAAAATATTATAGATGACCTAAATTAATTATAGATGGCAATAATAATTATAATCTTTATCATAATTGTTCTTATTTCGGCAGGGAAAAAGAAACCCAAGTCTAACAACGTAAATTATTATGATATAGCAAAAAAAAAGAAAGCAAATGAAAAGGATACGTAGGATAACCAAAAAAGGTGTAAAACATTTTTTACTTTATTCATAAAAATAAAAACAGATTTAATTGGCTTATTAGATGCAAGCTAATCATTAGGGTTTACTGCTTTGCTTTAGAATTGTTTAGAGTAATCCGAAAATATTTTTAAGAAAAAATAAAAAATGTTTGTGGTGAAATTTGGTTATCCTGCCTATCCATTTAAAATGATAAAAAATGACGCAAATTAGTGTTCTATATTCAATAATTTGTAAATAAAATAATGGAAGTGTAGGGTCTGATTTTCCACTTTGTCTTACGTTTTACAAAAACTGAAGAATGGACTTAATTAACTTCAAAACCAGTGTAGTACAAGAACGTTGAATATACTAATATAAAGTGAAGGGTGAATTAATCTGCCTGTAACTTCTTTAAATACCTTTTCGCAATCTTCTTTTTTTTAAGTTCTTTTGGTATGTAATCATTAGAATTTTCGGCACGTAATAAAATATCAAGTAGATCGGTTTTTGAAAGAGGTTAAGATTCCAAATTTTGGATATTTTTAGAAGCGATTAGAATCGATTTTTGATAATAATGATTTTGATTTGTATGATTGTTTGCTTCACATCGTTCCAGAATTCCTTTTGCACTGTACTGCTTTCCCATAGCCCTTCCATTAAAAACACATTGAGTTTTATGATCTACATAAGTAATTCCGTAAGGCTGTCCTTCTTTGCTTTTTCTTAAAACCATATGAATGCCTTCTCTTTCTAGTTTCTTGGATAATATCTCTGGAGATTTAATCTTTCCTTGATAGAAAGCCAACTGAATGGCACTTTTCACATGGCATTTATGTGATTCTTTTTTTATTTCACTTACTTTAAATCTTTCTTCCAGAAATTTTAAAGTCGGCTTACTGTAAAAATCACTTGCCTTGGTTGGTGCTCCAACTGGTTTTGAATTTTTATCAAGTATTTTGTACAGTAGTTCCGTTATTTTAAAAACTCTGGATTCTTCAGTTCCTCTGTCAGCATGAACATTGAACTGATTTAAAACAGCATTTAGCTCTGGAAGGCTTGAATATTTATATTCAAATAAACGTTGTTTAAAACTCCATTGATAGCCTTTTTAGACTCTGCTTTTCCATATTGTACTTTGCTGTTTGCAATTGGCTGTAAAAAAAATCGTTCTTGTTTTTCTTCCTTCCGCTTTTACAAGTCCAAAGGTTTCTTCGATTTCTTTTCTGGCAGGTTCTGATTTTTTAATCCCTAATAAATGCAGATCGATTCTTTTTCCATCTCTTTCAATATTATTTGTAATCACATGCAGATGCGGGTGTCCTGCATCATAATGCTGATAAACAAGATATGTTGTTTTCCAAATCCGATTTTATCCATGTAAACTTTCGCAATTTCATTAAGTTTTTCTTTAGAATGGTTTTCTGAAGGATCAAAATTTAATGAGATATATACAGCATTTCGCTTAACGTTTTCGTTAAGCGAAGCCTGTTTTATAAAACGGTTAAGTTTTAAAGTAAAATTAAGTCTGTCGAGTTCCAGAGGAAAGTTAACAGCACTAATGCATTCTGCCTTGCCTTCTTTTACTTTTATTTCATCGTAGTTTAAAATCCGCTGTACTGAATTACTCGTTTTATAATTGCAACCATTGCTCTGAGAATTTTTGAGAATGTTTTTTAATTTCCTCCATTTTTTGAATATTTTTTTTTATCCACTTCAAACCAGAATACCGGTGTCTTAAATTCGGATATAATCTTAAAAGAATTCATCTTTTTAGCAATCTGGTTGATATTATTTCCTATTGAATTAAGCTCATTATTAAGCGTAATTGTATCTTCGATATAATCATCGAAAGAAGCATTCCTGTATGTGGTTACAATAGGTTTGTTAATAAGCGCCTTCTTATATGGTCACTTAATTTTCGGCAGGTACTTGCTCTAAATCTTTTTTCCAATTCGGCATACTCCAAAGGAGTTAATCGCAGTCCAACGATTCGTGTTCTGTTTGAATTTTCACTTTTTCATCATCTTTCATTTTCATTGTTTTCGAACTCTTTTCTTTTAGTGTCGAACACCGAGTTCCGAGGTAAAGGGTGGCAAGATGAAGGGTATTTAACAACCATTTATGTTACCGTGAGATTTGACAATGACTTAAATTATCCAGACTCTTATAATTTTTTGAGATTTGTAAGTTTTGCAGGATTTGTAAGGTCGCAGGCTTGATAAGCTTTTTTGAAGTAAATTTTTAATATAGAATCAGTTTTCATTCGAAAACGGCTAAAAAGGGCAGCCAAGATAGCGCCAGCCGTCTGCTGCATGCGCATAACGGACTACAGTTTCCTTTCGTCCGCCCTTCGGGACTTATAGCACTCCGCATCCTTTAACTGCCGCTTGATCTGTGCTTTCTTTTTTTCCGTTTTTTCTTTTGAAAACAATTTTTTTAAAGGGCGGAGCGGGAGTTAAGGAAGTAGGGATCGATAGCTATTGCTTACATATTTTATAAAGTATTCATTAGGTATTGATTAGTGGTTAACAATTATTTATTCATTTAAAAATTTAAAGTTATGGAAATTACAGGAAGAGTTACGGCAGATGCGGCAGTTCGCAGCGCTGGAGAGAAAGAGGTTTTGAGTTTCAGCATAGCGGTTAATGACCGTTATAAGGTGGCGGGAAGTTCAGAGTACAAAGAGGTGACAACTTTTATCAATTGTTCCTACTGGCTCAGTATGAAAACAGCGCAGTGGGTTAAGAAAGGAGCAGTGGTACTTTTAAACGGCAGGCTGGGTATGCATGTATATATCAACAGCGAAGGAAATCCGATCGGCAGTATTGACTTTCATGTTAATGCAATAAATATTGTTGCTTTTGCAAAAAGAAGCAGTGCTAAAGGGGATGATGAGCAAAAGGCGACAAGTGTGCAGGAGGGGAACAGCAGAACTGCTGTTAAGAAAGGGAAAGACAAGGCGGGGGAGGATGTGCCCTTTTAATTGGATGTTTAACTTTAAAAATAAGAAATCATGGGACATAATATTTATTATAATGAACAGACACAGAAGCACAGTTTTTTCAGTGTAAAGGAAAAAGCATGGCACAATCTTGGGCAAATAGTGGATGAATACCCTACAAGCGCGGCAGCAATAGCGCATGCCGGATTGGATTTTGAAGTGGAGAAAAGAAGGCTTTTTACGCCTTCTTCCCCAATTGTAACGCAGGATTTTATTACTGTAGGAAGGCTTGATATTCCAGACTACTGCAGTACAGTGCGTACCGATAATGATACGGTACTAGGGGTAGTTGGCAAGGATTACCACATTGTACAGAACAGGGATGCTTTTTCTTTTTTTGATAGTATAGTTGGGGGAGATGGTATTATGTATGAAACCGCTGGCGCACTGGGAAACGGTGAGAAAATCTTTATCACGGCAAAGCTTCCTGATTATATCCGGGTAGGAAAAGAAGATCTGATTGAGAAATATCTTTTCCTGACGACCTCCCATGACGGAAGTGGCAGTATTACGGCAGCTTTTACGCCGATCCGCGTAGTATGCGCCAATACCCTTAATGCTGCGATGCAGTCTAAAACCAATACAGTGCGTATCCGTCATACTTCAAATGCTAAAGACCGCCTTGAGCAGGCTCATAAAGTTATGGATATTTCAGATACCTTATCCAGCAGTCTTGAAGCTGTTTTTAACTATTGGACAAAGACCCGTATCTCTGACAGGGAAGTTAAAAAGCTAATCCAGCATGCTATGGCACCAGGCAGGGAAGTATTGAAAAAACTGAAGGAGGGAAGAAACGAGGAATTATCCGCCTGCTTCAATAATATGGTAGATAATGCCTTTGAATATGCAATGAGCCATCATACACAGCTCACTGATACAACTAAAGGAACGGTATTCGGTGCGTACAACGGCGTAACGGGGTATTTTCAGAATGTCAGAAAGTATAAGAATGACCAGGCAAAAGTGTCTTCCATTCTGATGGGAGGAACAGCGCAGCTCAGAGGTCAGGCCGCTTTTGACTTATGCCTTGATTTTGCTGTTAAGGGCTTTAGTTCTTATGCTGTGCAGAATTGATTTTTTTTAAAGGTGAATACAGGCAGTTTTAGACTGCCTGTATTTATAATGCTGGCCGCGCTGCAAATCTGGCCGATTTACAGCGCGGTTTTTTTTAGAATGTTTTTATGCATTATATCTCTTTTGGAAGAATTTTTGCCTGATTTGGATAGGATTTGTATGAAAGTGTTGATTTACATTTGTTTATGTTTTTGAATCATTTCACGTTTCTTTCCTAATCAACAGACCGCCATGAATCTCAAACCTCAAATAAAAAATACTATAATTGAAAGCATCAGCCTGCTGTATGTACTTCTTTTTGTTTATGCTGCAGTAAGTAAAATGCTCGATTTTGAAAACTTTAGAGTCCAGCTCGGTCAGTCGCCACTTTTAAGTGTGTATGCCTGGTGGGTGTCCTTCGCAGTACCGGCGTATGAAATTTTGATTTCAATATTATTGTGTATTCCACGGTTCAAAAACATTGGTCTTTTATTCGCGTTAGGCCTGATGGTAATGTTTTCTGCTTATATTTTTTTAATACTTAATTTTAGTTCATTTATTCCTTGTTCATGCGGTGGTATTTTAGAGAAAATGAGCTGGAAGGTTCATCTTGTTTTTAATCTATTCTTTGTTTTCCTGGCCTTGGTAGCCTTGCTGTTGAAGGCTGATATTACAGGATACGGGATTAGTAGTAAAACAAAAATCCTTCTAATAAAAACAGGACTTATACTGGTTTTAAGCCCGCTTGTTGTTTTAGCTTTATTTCTCTATTCAGAACATATTGTGCACAATGAAAACCCATTCATACGGCGTTATCCGCAGCATCCCGTAATGAGGACTTATCAAAAGGATTTACAATTTAACTCCTACTATTTTGCAGGCTACTCAAAGGGAAGAATTTATCTTGGAAACTATACAAATCCACTGCATTTGATAGCAATGAGCAGCAACCTGGAAGACCAGCAAGAAATAAAAATAACTTTTGACTCCAAGAAAATTCCCTTTTCCTTTGTACGTATTATAGTTGGCGATTACTATTTTTTTCTGATAGACGGAACAGTTCCTGTCATTTTCAGGGGCACGACATCGGATTGGATAATAAACAAAGAACTTAAAGGCAGCCCTTATTTTAATTTAGCGGTTCCCATTGACTCCACCAGTTTTATATTTCGCTCGAGCAACGGGGAGAATTCGTCCCGAATAATTGGTGTTTATTCCTCTGAAAGGGTTCCCAGAGTATCGTATAGCAAAGAATTTTTGACAAAGCAGATTGATGGCGTTTTCGATACCGACGGCATGTTGCTTTATGAGGAAAAGCTAAAGAAGTCTGTTTATCTCTATTATTACCGCAATGAATTTGTGGTGGGCGACAGAGGTGGAAAAGTAGTCGACAGGGGAAATACGATCGATACCAATACTACGGCAAAGATTAAGATTGCCCGGCTGAAAAATGGAGACAAAGCAATGTCTGCACCTGCACTTATGGTAAACCAGCACTCGGCAATCTGTTACAATCTTCTTTTTGTTCATTCGCAGGTAAAAGGGCAGTTTGAGCTGGAGAAAGTTTGGGAGCAATCGTCAATTATTGATGTTTATGACATCGAAAAACGGACCTATCGAATGAGTTTTTCCGTATATGGAATCCACGGCAAAAAACTTGAATCCTTCTATGTGACACCCACTCATCTGTATGCACTGATAGGAAATCAGCTAGTGGTTCATGAATTGAGATCAATTTTAAAAAATGAATTTCGACACTTTAACAGCGATTCGAAATGATGATATACTGGCCAGTATCAGGATTTAGATCGAAAACCTGTAGAAAAAAGTAGATCAAAGTTTAATATAAATATTAGAAATCATGAAAAATTTAATTTTAAGAAACATCGCCCCATTAGCAGTAATTGTAATGGGAGTTTCTGGTGCATTTTTAACTACTTCAATGCAGAGCGCCGCAAAAGCCTTGCCAAATGGCTATACGCTTAATGCACAAGGCGCTTGTAATGTGGAAGTGAATTGCAGTAACATCAACACCCGTCCGATCTGTCGACAATTTGGTGACACCGGACCACAGGCCTTTGGTAAAGTAGGAAATAATTGTCCTACTGAATTGTACAAACCAAATTGATATTTAAACAATGGGCCCCTGCAGTTCTTGCGAAGAATTACAGGGGCTTTTTTTGCATAACTATTGGCAAACTATCTTATGCCATTTTCTACCCAGTCGCATCGAATATCTTTTAAAAAATAGTCAAACCAGTTGTGCATGCGATTGGTTAGATCGATTTGATTTACAGGTTTAGAAAGTGTATGTGATTGCGCCGGATACTGAAGCATTATCACCTTTTTTCCAAAACTGCGCAGTGCAAGATAATAAGCCATACTCTGGTGCGGATCAACCTGAGGGTCATTTTTTCCTGTCCACAAGAGCAGCGGTGTTTGGACCTTCTGCACATGGAACAACGGAGAACTTTCATCAAAAAGTTCAGGCGCCTCGAAAGGAGTTTTTCCAATCATCCACCAGCTGCTTTGGAAACGCCACATTTCCGACTTGCCGGTTCCTTTTCCAATGCTGAAATACAAATTATGAAGATCGGTATTAGTACCTCCTGCAATTGCAGTAGCAAACCGATTGGTTTGCGTAATGGTGAACGCGGTTTCATAACCTCCTGAAGAGAATCCGATAAGTCCTATTTTATCAGGCGTGATTATATTTCTTTCCAATACTTTGTCAACAGCAGAATTCACACAATCAACAATCGAGGCACCCACATTCTGATATTCCTGTAGAAGATCGGGTAATAAAATAAAATAGCCCTCCAGGCTGAAATTGGTTCTATTGAAGCCATCCTCATTAAAAAGACTTGGATTTTTATAATGATGCATCTCCTTTGAATTAAGCTCATAGATATCGACAATCATCGGATATTTTTTTGCAGGATCATAGTTGGCAGGAAATAGCAAGGCTCCGCGCAAATCCAGTCCTTTTGAGTTTTGATAACGGATTAGTTCCGGCTTTCCCCAAAAGTAATTATCCTGCTGCGGATTGCTTTGAAAAAAAGCATTGCAATTAGATGATTTGTCGACAGCAACCAGTCTTGGAGAAAGATCAAATTTCTGTTCCCTGAAAATGAATTTCTGTTTTCCGGAACTGTAAAAGAACTCGTCGATATAAGAATCCCGATATACAATTTCCTTTACTTCTGACTTATTGTTTAAGACAAAAAATCCTGTTTTCAGATCTTCCCCTTCAGCGCGCAAAAACAGATCCTTGTCCAGGTTATAATTTTCCAAATGGTTGTCTTCATAAATTGAGGCGTAATGAAATTTGTTGGGAGCGTCGGCAATTCGGAATCTAATTTTAGATTCCTTTCCCTTTGTAAGTCTTCTATAACTGGTTCCTTCAGGAGATACTGCCCAGATATCATACTGGTCATAAAGCAGAATTTCTTTATCATCTTTAGTCCATCCCGGATTTCCGCAAAGGGATTCCCGTTTGAAAAATTCCTCTTTGGCTGTAAATTTCGTCGGAACGTTCAGGGTAATGTTGGTATGCTTGTTTTCCTTTAAGGAATAAACCCACCAGGCCCGGTCTTTGAAGTATGCGATATAATTTCCGCCAGGAGAAGGGTTTATGTTCTTTCTTTCATCGGTTAGTTTTTTAAGAAATAAAGTTTTTCTGAAGGTCTTCAAATTCATCAGGTAATAATCACGAGGCGAATTTAATTCAGACTGTGGCTCATTATCTTTCGGATTTGACAATAAGGCAAAATCCTGATTACCGGTGAGCGAAATTTTGGGTAGCTCATTTGTTGACAGTTGTCTGAAAAAGTTTTTTTCCGGAATCCATATCGCACTTTTCTCGGTCGTTTCAAATCTACCATGGTTTAATTCATCGAGGTAAAGCCACTTGTCATTGCCATTCCAGATTTCCACGTCTGATTCCAATTTATCATTTGTTGATGTGTTCTTTCTTACGACATTAAAAAAGACACGCTGCATATCATCTGAAATACGTAATTCAGGTGATGGGCAGATGCTTAAGCTATCGAGTGGAAAAACTGATTTTGAGCCTGCATCCAGTGTATACAATTTATCTTGTTTTAATATATAATAAAATACGGATTTAACCTCTTTTTGCTCGTTGCTTGAAAAAAAGGCAAGAGAATGACCCTGTTTTTGCCATGAAAAACCTTTAAATGGATCCCTTGCATTAAGGATAATCGCTTTTTCGTTTTTGATCTGTTTAAGATCTAGAATCCGCATCGTATTATTATCATTTTCTTGTGAGGTATACACTATGTTGTGTCCGTCAGGACTTAAAGAAAAACCGCTCACATCTGGAATTTCTCTAACTGTCTTGCCCGCTGTGGTGCGGATCACCATTAAATCTTTTTGCTGTTTTGTTTTCAGTACCAGTAGCAATAATCCTGTGCTTTCTGAATAAGCATACTGTACAACATTTTCAATATGCTCTTTTTGAGAAGTCTCCAGATTTAGGATGTAGAGATTATTTGCATACTGAGTGAGAAAGAAATTGTTTTTCGTGAAAAGTGAGCTTTCCATTGTTGCAAAGGCGTATGCTGCATTTGAATTTATATTCCTGACAAACAGACTGTCGCTATTATCTGCATAAAAGAGTCTATAGCTTACCCACTCTTGATTTGGAGAAACATTATCCGTATGCAAAACATTCCAAAGATGATAGTCTGAGGCGGTCAGTTGTTTTTTTTGCAACTCCTGCCCCCATAAGGGGCAGGCTACTAATTGCAAAACAAAACTAAAAACTATTATTAAAGTGGTGCGCCAGATCAGTTTGGAAAAAACGTTGTGACTATTATTTTTTGTTGCTTCCATCTTATTTTTAATATCCTGGGTTCTGCGGCTGTAGATTCGGGTTTGCGCTTAGCTCGCTCTGAGGCAGGGGAAATAATTTAGCAGTGGTTTTCCATCCTGTTTTAACAGGGGAGAGATCACTGTCTAGTTTGCCAAATCTTTTCAAGTCAAAAAATCGGTGGCCATGCTCGGTAAACAACTCTAATTTTCTTTCGAGCAAGATTGCCTGAAGAATTTCTTCCTTGCTGATCGCTGTAGTATTTTTAAGCCCTGCGCGATTTCGAATTTTGTTCAAATCTTCTTTGGCCCCTATCAGGTCACCCTGGTTGGCTCTTGCTTCTGCCCGAATCAGGAATTGTTCCGCCAGACGAAAAATTATTGAGTATTCTACAGAAACAGGAGTATAATCCTGTTGTTTGTATTTAAAAGCATGGTACCAAACCGAAGTTCCATCGGTCACGGATTTAATCCAATTGGACAGCCTTAAATCATCCGCAGTAAAGGATTGAACGAGGTTGCTGCTCAGCGCAACAGCAGGCGGAGGTCCTGATGAGAATATAAAGTGCAGCCCTTCCTCTGTATTCTGTCCTTCATTTTGAGATTGCAACTGCCAGATGGTTTCCGAAGAATTAATTAAAAAGACATTATTTAATTGTTCCAAATGATATACGCCGGTTTGGTTCAGTACCGCTGAGGCCTCATTGGCAGCTTGGGGATAGGCTCCCGAATAGAGATAAACCCTTGCAAGGAGAGTTTTTACTACATACCGGTTGGGACGGATTCGTTGTAGATTGCCGTCACTTGTACCAAGGTTCTGCTCAGACTCCTGAAGATCTTTTATAATCTGCTCATAAACCTTTTCTATAGGCATCCTTGTAATTTTAGTATTGGATTTATAATCGGTCTGGGTTACGTACGGTATATCGCCATAAAGGTTTGCCAGATACAGGTGAGACAGCGCCCGTATAAATAACGCCTCACCGGAAAGCTGATTCTTTTGCGCTAGTGTCAGGCCACTGCTAGCGGATACCCCTTCGATTATGGCATTAGCAGCGTAAATCTGATTATAGGTGGCATTCCAGTAATCTGCAATATCCGGAGTAGTTGGCAAAAGCGTATTATAATAAAAACTGAAACTCGTGTTGGAAGGCATTCCATAGGGCACCAGTTCGTCTGTGTAATTACCCAGCTGACTCGATAATCCAGAGCCATTACCAGTTAAGAGTCCCCTGTCCCTGATTTTTGAGTAAATGTCGGTAAGGGCTGCATTTGCAGTTGAGTAGTCCTTAAAAACAGTACTACTGCTGAGCTGGGAGCCTGGTAATTCGACATCAACAAACGAATCACAAGAGTTGATCAGCAATAGCAAGGGAGCAAGCCATAAAAATAGTGTGGAACTTGAAGATAGTGTTTTCATTTCTTTTTATTTAAAAAATTAATTGAATTCCGGCAGTAATCACTTTAAGAGGAGGCAGGTAACCGTACTTGATAAATTCGGGGTCACCGTCATCATAGCGGGTTATAGTCCAGAGATTTTGTCCCTGAAGCATAATTTTAAACTGTGTCTCTTTAAAGGTTATAGGTACATCATAAGTGAGCGAAATATTTTTTAAACGTACAAACGATGCGTCAACTATAGAAGCATTGCTGTCCGAGAATAAATAATAGGAATTCGCAGCGTCACTACTGTAGGACTGCGTATACATTGGATAAGTACTATTATCTCCCGGTTGCTGCCAACTGTTGAGTTTACGTACTTGCTGGTTGGACATCTGTCCGGCAAAACCCATTGGGTAGGAACTGTTTTTCTGCTTTACAAACTGAAAAAGGAAATCCAGGGACCATCTTTTATATTGCAAATTATTCTGCAGCCCGCCATAATATTCAGGATTCAGGTCAGCAACAGTCTGCTGGTCTTCAGGATACGAAATTCTCCCATCTTTGTTTGTATCCTCGTACTGATAAACCCCTGTTTGAGGATTTACGCCAAGATTATTATACAGCAGTCTGATATTTAAGGGTTCTCCTATGCGGTAGGTCTGGCTGTAGGTTGAATTTTCAAGACCGGGAAACTCAATAAGCTTATTTTGAGCAAATGAGATATTGAAATTCGTCGACCACTTGAAATGTGCCGTTTCAATATTTGATGTTCGAATCGTGACTTCCATTCCGCGATTCTGAACAGTTGCATCCAAATTGGATTGCAAGGTTGTAAATCCGGTTGTTCCCGGTAACGGGATGCCTACCAATTGGTTGGAAGAACGATTTTGATACCAGGCAAACGTGGTAAAAATGCGGTCTTTTAGAAAGCCTAATTCAAGGGCGGCTTCCAGTTTTTTGTTGGTTTCCCATCCAAAATCTGCATTATATAATCTTGAAGGCTCCAGTCCAATATTACCATTATAATTCACTCCTGTTATGCTGTAAGTATTCAAGAACTGATAGTCCCCAATCTGGTCGTTTCCGGTTGTCCCGTAGCTCGCGCGGATTTTTCCAAAACTCAGCCAGGAGCTGTTTTGGAGGAAGTTTTCACGCGAGAAAAGCCAAGCAGCACCCACCGCGCCAAAGTTTGCAAATTGATTTCCGGGGCCAAATCTGCTCGAACCATCGCGTCTTGCCGTTATATTTATCAAATATTTTTCCAGCAGGTTATAATTCACCCTTCCAAAAAAGGCCTGATATTTATAATTAGTCTGGTCATTGCGCAAAACCCTTACAGTACTGGCTGCAGACAAATCGTAGATAAGGCTGTTGGAACTGAAACCGCTTCCATTTTGATAAAGTCTTGTTGTGGTCTGGCTCTGAAAAGTAGAACCCAGAAGTACAGTGAGTTTGCCTGGACCCAGTTCTCTTTCATAACTAAGCTGAGGTTCGATTATCCATGAGGACCTGTCTGTATTGTTTATATAAATAGAGCTTCTGTTGCTTGTTATGTTGTAGACAGGATTAAATAGCGTGGAAGGATTGGTACGAGTCTCCATGGTACTTAAATCTGTAAAGCCCATATTTGTCTTTATCACAAATCCTCGAGCGAGCTCATAGGATAAAACAGTATTAGCAATCAGGTCGTTTGTTTTGGAGCCGAACCGGGCGTTGAGATAACGCAAAGGATTTTCCCAGGTCCCGTTTTCCCAGTTCAGATTTCCATCTTTATCATATAATGCCGGAGCATTAGGTGGCAATGCGCGCGCGTCATATGTAAAATCAGATGTTGGCTGGTCATTATCCTGTACATTGTATCCTACTGCTAAATTAAGCTTGAATTTATTATCTGTGGAATGATGGTTTAAATTGAACTGTGCTCCTCCTTTTTTATAGATAAAATCTCCGGGAAAGACTGTGGTTTGCGTATTGTAGCTTCCGCTGAAGAGAAATACTGTGTTTTCCGATCCGCCGGATACAGTGCCCTGCAGGTTATTTATAAGAGAAGTTTTTCCAACTAGCTCTTTTTGCCAGTTAGTATACCTGTTCTGATCCCAAGTACCATTTATATCATAATCCCAGTCATTATAATTGGAAACCCCATCATTGATAAAAGCCTTTCTGCGCATGTCCAGATATTGTGAAGTATTCATAAGATCTAAAAATCTTGTCACCTTACCGGCGCCTGTTGAAGCTGAAAAATTGAATACTGTTTTTCCTGACTTTCCTTTTTTCGTTGTAATGAGCACAACACCATTGGCCCCTCTTGAACCGTATATAGAGGTGGCATCGGCATCTTTGAGCACTTCAATGCTTTCGATAGTATCAGGATTAAGACTGTTTAGTGGACTGGTTACTGATGGAAATATTGTATTTGTCTGATTATAGCCTATAGATTCTGAGGCATAAGGAACGCCATCGACAATGTATAAAGGAGAATTTGCATCGCTGCGCAGACTGTTCTGCCCCCTGATCTTAATATCAAATCCTCCGCCCGGAACTCCTGTTGTCTGTGTGATGCTGACTCCGACCATACGTCCCTGCATGGTAGCCAGTACATTTGTAACGGGCTGGATTTCTATATCCTTTGCAGTAATACGTGCAATACTTCCTGTGCGCTCGCTTTCCTTTACGGAATAATATCCGGCATTCACCCGTACTTCTTGTAGTGTAGTTGTATCATAAGTAAGCTGAACGTCTACAATTTTGCGTCCTTTAACAGGAATATAAGCCGTTTTGAAGCCTATGAAAGATACAATCAAAGTATCCGAGGGGGATGCGGCAAGTGCGTACTGCCCACTGTAATCAGATATCGCTGTAGAATTTAATTTATTCTTAATGGAAATAGTTACACCTGGTAGGGGACTGGCCCCATCAGTTACAGTTCCGTTGACCTGAAATTGCTGATGTGTAAATTTGAAATGCCGTTTTGAGCTGGCGGCAAAAGATGATGAAAAAGCTAGGGTAATACCCATAAAAATTAGGCAATAAAGAGCTCTTCCACCCTTGTAAAATGAAAAATAATTCATAATATTGGGATTGGTTAGTTAACGTTAGTTTGATTGGCTAGGGTCCTCTATGGTTGTTTGGCGACGAAATAGAGGGCCATTTTTGTGTTCCTAATACAGCACTGAAATTAACTAACTCAAAATATAGAATAAGAAAGTGCATGTATTAACTGTGATTAATTCATTTTAATTCATTTTAATTCATATATACATAGGTTTATTGGTTAGATAATAACTAATACGAGACTATTAAAAAGAATGAAGTATGCTATGAATGAAAGTGAGGAAGCAATTCCTAAAAAGGAGGCGTGGGGTGTTCTCACTTTATCACACTAGAAGGATTTACTGGACTACCTTGCGCGCATAAGTGAGCCCACGCCATTTATGGCGTGAGCATTTACACTTATCTTCTTGCGCGCGGGTGAAAAAGTGTCCAGTTTTTTCTAGTGCAAGATTCAAAGCGAATGCTTCAAATATTTTATATGAAGAATCGCAAAATTACATTTTTATATGTAAAATGTTGTGACAAATATAACAAAATATCTTATTCGGAGCAAATTTGTATCGAATAAAGTGATCTTTTTTCTCAAATTTTACTTTATGAGAAAATACAATGATGTAGAATTACATTTATTAAATATTCAAATTGGATGCATGCTCAGATTAGCTAGGTTAAAGAAAAAACTATCTCAGCATAATCTTGCTATATTATTAGGTTATAATTCAACCTTGATTGGTAGGGTTGAACGGTTTGAAAATGTAAGTAGTTGGGATAAAATATTTTCAATCAGCCAATATCTAAATATTGATTTTTGTAGTTTGTTTATTTTGAAAAATAAAGATGATCTAATTTTAATTGTTGATGAATCGTTTCAGTTGGAAGAAAAGTTGACAGTAGAGAAAACACATTATTATAATTTTTTGAAAAAGACGATTATTAGTAAGTTTGACTTACTAGACAAATATAAATGTTAATGATTTTTAAATAAAATTCTATGAAAGATGCTTCGGCATCTTTTTTTACTTAATAAAAATTTAAAATAGGTATTTATACAGTAGCCTATTCATTATTAAAAGAATTATTTTGCAACCTAATATTTAAAACAGATTATGGAAAACCGTAAAATAAAACAAAAGTAGTTTTGTGTTTTTGATTTTGAAATTTGAATAATTGCATAAAGCCAACCAAAATAGAACTTATTTAAGCCATTTTATTACTTAAATAAATAAGTTATAGCAAATGGTAAAAAAAAATCGAACAGCAATAGAAAACCAGATTGAAAATGACAATTAAAGAAGCTATTTTAAAAAGTCTTGAAGAAATAAATGCTTTGACAAACTATATGGAGATTTATAATCATATAGTAGAGAATAATTATTACGAGTTTATAGCAGGAAAAACTCCTGCATCAACGGTTTCTGCTTTGCTTGGCGACTTCATTCGTAATGGAGACACTAGAGTAAAGCGAATTAAGCAAGACGGTGGAACTTATTCGTACTACTTGACAAAAAATGAGCAAAACATTAGCGTTGAAATTTTAAGTGGAGACACGAAAGTACTTACTGTTAAACCGGTAAAAAGGCACAAATCAAAAATATACGAAGAAAGGGACTTACATAAACTTTTAAGTAGCTACCTCAAAAATACGGACACTTACTCAAAAACAATTTTTCACGAACAGTCAAACGGAAAAGACAACAACCAAATTTGGACGCATCCTGATATGGTAGGAATTAAATTTTTGAACTTACAGACAAAAGCTAGTCAAAATTTTCTAAAATCGATTAATCGTGTTGACACTTTTAAAGTGAGCTCTTATGAATTAAAAAGAGAAATAAACAGCGACAGCGAACTTAAAAAAGCTTTTTTTCAAGCAGTTTCAAATTCAAGTTGGGCGAATTATGGTTATTTAGTAGCTTTTGAGTTTAGCGACAGTTTAAACGAAGAAATGGCAAGACTAAATCAATCGTTCGGCATTGGAATTATTGAGCTTAATGCAAATCCATATCAAAGCAAAGTATTATATCCTTCAGTTTTTCGCGACTTAGACTTTAAGACAATTGACAAGCTTTGTAAAATGAATAAAGAGTTTGAAAAATTCATTGAACAAACTGAAAAATTAATGACCGCAAGCGAAAAATATGTTTCTGGTGCTGAAAAGGAACTTAACGAATTTTGCGACAATTATTTTGCAAATGACACGGAAGTTGAAAATTATTGTAAAGAAAAATACATACCGACAAACGAGTAATAAAAAAAACATTGGCTATAACAGCCGTTTGGCGAGATTAAGGTTATAGGCTGAATTAAAGATGGTGTTGTATTTGGAAGATTTGGCAAAGCCGAATAATGGCTTAATTTAATCTCCAAATCCTCAGGTCATGGTAATATAAGTAGAATTGGAAAGGGAGAAATAATATTCAGCTATCTTCAATATTGCAATTGGCAAAAGGGTTGAATATTTGTAAGAAATTATTTAATTTCGATTTCTAGGAATAATACGAGTAAGGATTGTGTACAAAAAAGCCTTAGAAGATTCTCTGAGGCTATTTATTTTTTTAAAGTGCACCATTAATGCAAATGAAAGAATAGGACACTTTAGTTTGCAAATTCACAAAATAAAATCGAATTAAAAAATACTGAATTAATACGTTTGGGCATTGCGACTCATTTATTTACCTCGATTTAATCTTCTGTTAGATAATTTCTTCCAGATTTTATCCGCTAAGTTAATTTCTTTTTGAGTTAAACCATAACCCTTCTTTAATATTTCAATATTAGTAATTTTCAATATATCATCAATGTTTCTTTTATCTCTAAGCATCTTATCGATCGTTTGTAATAATTTTTTATTATTTAATTGATATGGCAATAGAATACGTTCAGCTTCACTTGGCATTAATTCTAGTACACCACCTCCGTGGCTACGTCCAGTAACTTCAGAAAAAGCCAGTGATAAAGAATTATAATAACTAGCTGTAAATGCTTCAATTTCTGTATCAGGCTTGATAAAGATCCGGTGCATTGTGTCAGTACTATAAGCTCCTGCTTCATTGATTATAAGTCTAGGGTATAAGTTATTTCTACGGATAAAAAATGCATCTGAGACTTTGATAGAAGGAACTACAAACCAGTCATCTCTAATACCTGTTTTATAGCCTTTATCTATTCGCATGGCTTCACCAAACTGAATGTAAGCTTTTGCACCTTTATGGCCATTCAAATTTTTACTAGATGGGAATACTAACAAATGTGCTTTTGCATTTAAATTGCTATTTATTTCCCAATCTTGTTTATTAAAAATAGCACTATTTACTTGAACGCTTCTTCCAACCATTGGTTTTGCAAAATCACTTAGCTCATATTCATTAACTGTTGTTAGAGGTACTGTAAAGTAATTATTGGCACCAGTTGTAATACCAACTTCAACCTTTGCATATTTACCGATTGTTGGGATATTATGCTTTGTTGCAATGTTCTCAAGAAAATCAATTTCTTCCTGCTCAAGAAAATAATAAGTCCATTTATTAGATTTGAAATCTATTTTTTTTGAAGGGCTCTTTAAAACTTCGACATCAAGATTTTTCAAGTCATCTGCATCTTTAAGTTCTAAATGTTCAATCAAATGAGATCCACTATTGTTTTTTTCGCAAAGGAGTAAAACTACTTCTTGTTGTATATCAGGGAATACTAATTTTTCAAAGGATATAATATTTATTTTATTATAAAAATGGGCTAAAAATTCCCGTAACTGTTGGGCATAGGAAACTTGAAGAAGTTCTGCCGGTAGCACAAAACCAATTTTACCATTCTCTTTTAAAAGTAGACTAGAGCCAACAACAAATGAGACCCATGCATTTGTAAGTTTAGAATATTTTAATCCTGCACGATTAAAAATTTTTGCAGCTTCCATTTGTTGTTCTTCATCAAAGTACTGAAATCTAATGTAAGGCGGATTGCCAATAATTAGATTAAATCGCTGTAATGTTTCATTACAGTATAAATGGAAATCTGTATTTATTACTGTCTTATCATTTATCTTAATTTTTGAGGCCTTATTTGCTTCAACCGAATCAAATTCAACTGCGGTAATCGATTTGTAATTATATTGGCTATTTTTCAACTGCTCTAGGAATACCCCATCGCCACAGCTTGGTTCAAGAATCTCATCATTATGATTTCCATTAATACCCCATTTAAGAATAAACGCAGCTATTGGTTCGGGTGTATAAAAACCGCCTCTAAGTTTATCTGCACTCGCATTCTCAATTAATTTCATATAATTCTTTTATTGTTGGTATAAGGGAATCGTCCGGTCCAAACCCGTATAATTCTTTAAGTATTTTGTTAATCTCTATTTTTGTTCTTTCAAACTGTCCAATAAGTGGAGTTAACAATCTCTTATTTCCATTACTTTTATCAATTTGTTTTTGAAGTTCAATTAATTGCTTTTGAATTTTAGCAATGTCATCATGTAAAGCTTTTTCTTTTAAATTATTAAAATTTATTTTTCGAATTGGTAAATTATGTAAAACTTTTGTTCCTCTTGCAATATAACCACCACGGAAAACTTCTCCTTTAAGATGAATTATCCACTCAACGTACTTTGAATTTAGAACAGCCTGAATATAGTATATCGAATATAAATTATCAGTGGATAAAAAGATACTACAGTAACCTGCAGTTCCTCCGGCCGTATGTAAAGTTTGTGAAAAATCTAAAGGATATTTTTCACCAGACGACATAACACCTACGATTATTTTTTCAGAAATATTTCCCAGCTCAAGATATTGACTTCTTCCAAATCTATACCATTCATGTTCGCTTTTTACAGGAGGACTAATGTCTCTCTGGGTAAGTCTTAGTTTATTTTCTTCCAGATATTTATACGCTAATGGATATAGTTTTTTTAAATCATCCGGAAAAATAAAATCAGTTTTACCTTTATTAAAGTTATAGGGAAATATAACGTAAGAGTTTGGAATTATTGTTCTGTAAGTATTTAGTTTTTCACCGCCTTTAGTTCTATCAGTAGCATAATAAGGTTTCAGAATATTTCTTTCAATATCATATGGTTTTCCTTTTTTCACAAAGTGTACCAACCCATTTTCCTCTTTAGTGGCTTGTAATATAAACACGTCATTTGCACTTGTTTGTATACCGTTGTTTATGTTGTCCTTACCAACAATTTTTTTAAGACTTTCACTTTGTTCAATGATTTTATCATATGCTTCTTTAAGGTGGGGTGGAACTAAAAACCAAAGATCACTAGAAAGAGAATTTGTTTCAATTTCATCGGTAGGCATACTATTAAAATCTCGAATTTTCCATTGAGTTAGATTACTTATTTCGTTATAGGTGAAACTTTGTCTAGGACTTTTACCAACTATTAGAATACTTGTATATGTGGTTTTATCAGCAAATATTTGATTTGCTCCAAATGATACTAATGAATACAGATAGCCATTTGCAGACAGTTCGTTTCGTAATTTAATTCCGGATCCTACTTTAGTGAATTTACTTGGTACGATATAACCTAGAATTCCATCATTATTAAGTAAATTAAAGCCCCGTTCTATAAAAAGAAAATATTTGTCGAATTGTTTATGTGCTGATATATAATTGTTTTTATAAATTGGAAGTTCGAGAGGTGTTATGTTTTTCATATCCTCTGATTTCATATATGGAGGGTTTCCAACAATAACATCAAATTTAAGACTTCCAAAATCGAATGGATTTATTATGACTTGCTCCTCATTTAATAAAACTTGTGAAGGTTGAACAAGACTATTACCAAAGAAAATATTTTGATCTAAATTTGGAAGAATAGGGCTATTTCCAATAATTGATGTCGCATCCTCATTCTCTAACAATTTTAACAACAGACCAAATTTTGCTGATTCTACAGCGTTATAATCCTTATCAACTCCGTAAATGCAACTTAACAATAGAGAACGCTTAACTGTAAAGGGAAGTTTATAATTGTCAGGACCAGTTTGTACCAGCTGAGATATATCTGTTTTTAAAAATAAATCGATAACATTATCATTAAGCAACTGAAAAAGTTCCAATAGAAATGCTCCCGAA
This sequence comes from Flavobacterium sp. LAR06, assembly GCF_041946075.1. Taxonomy (NCBI): domain Bacteria; kingdom Pseudomonadati; phylum Bacteroidota; class Flavobacteriia; order Flavobacteriales; family Flavobacteriaceae; genus Flavobacterium; species Flavobacterium sp. LAR06. Next base: position 23,557 of record NZ_JAUTYT010000027.1, read on the forward strand.
CCACAAGAAATATCGGCAAATTTTAAAGCACAAATTTCATTAAAGTCTTTATTTTCCAATTTAAGTTGAACAGTTTTGCGTAAAATATCGCCAATAATAAAATTTGGGGTAGTTATGATGTCTCGATCAATATTTTCAGGTTTTTTTACAAGTATTATATTACCGCTTTTAATAGTTAGTTGTTCAGATAAAAAGATTTCATATATGGAGCCTAGAACGTCCGACGAAAATACAGAGAAAGAATAAGGACTGTCTGGATAGTACAGTTGCTTTATAATTTTCCAGAAAACAGATGAAACATTTTCAATAATTAAATCTATTAATAATTGATCGAAGAGACCTGAATTATATTTTTTATCTGCTTGCTGGAATTTCTTAATAAGGGATAAAAAATCTTTTGTGCTTGCAAATTTCAATAGTGTTTGATAATCCTCCAAATTTCGGTCTTCACAAACTCTCAAGAATAAAATTCTATTAAGATAGCTTTGTACAGTATCATTTAATTGCTGTTCACTTATGCTGGGATCATATTTGTAAATTTCTCCACCTAAAGATGCTCTCCACTCGTTAATTTGATTAAGGAATAGATTGTCAATTGAATAAAGTTGAATCTTTGCTTCAATATCTTTCCATATTAAGTCAAAGCTACCACTGTATACACTTTCCTTACTTAAGTAACTTTTTATCTCTTCAAATTTCTCTTCATATTCGGTGTAGTGATATTTTTTGATTAAAGCCTTATGAAAAGTGTCTGTTTGATCGACCTTTACGGAAACATCGTAAATCATTAAGTATTCGAAATTAGACAAAACAGAAATTTTAAGCTTCGCTGTAAAGCCATATCTTCTGATCTGTTTTGCCGTTTCATCATTTGAATCAATTCGTACATGAGGCTTCTTTGCTTCAACAAAAAATTTACGCTCCGAGAAAAGTCTAAATGTATAATCAGGTTTTTTCGAGTGTTCAGATGCGTTTGCTTTTAAACTCTCCTCAAGTATTACTTCTCTTTCATTTGTAGATTTTCCAGCATGGTTTTTTATATCCCATCCCAATAATTCTAATAATGGATCTAAGAAATCACTTCGCAATAATGTCTCATTGTATTTATCAGATAGGTAATAGTTTCTATCAGACTGATATTTTTCTACTAACTGATTAATTTCCATTATATTTGTTTTTGTTTAAAATCTTAACTCTTTTATTAGCTACATTAAGAGCCTTTTCACCTAAATCTTCATCTCTAATTTCAAATAATATTTTTTCGCATAAATATAATATCAATAGTTCTTCCGAATTATAAACATATATTTCTGCCAATTGCATAACAATATTTTTAGTAAGCCGCCTTTCTCCTCGCTCCATTTTACTAAGTATTGCAACGTCTATATCCAGAAGTGCAGATACTTTGCGTAATGGCAAATTTTTATTTTCTCGTAGTTCTCGTAATTTTTCTCCTAAAGTCTTTGTTGACATATCTTCATTTGACACTAAGTGTCAAATTTAAAAAATGAATGAATTATATAGAAACAAAAAATTAAAGTTTATTAACACTATTTTGCTTCTCTAAACACTAGTATTGTAGTGTTTTGATATGATTTAATGTTAACATCTAAATAAAATTTATAAATTTTTAGTCAAATTATTTAGATATGAACTTATAATTTTTAAACTTATAAAAATAGAATATAACATTAAAAATTAAAAAAGCCGTTCAGAAATCTGAAAGGCTTAATTAATTAAAGTAAGAATGAATTTATTTTTTAGATTCCTCTATATTATCAAAAGATATTGATAAAATTGAAAATCAGAAGAAGTAAATTATCACAAGTAGATAAACATTTTATTTCAAAACATCCTGACTATACAGGATAA
>NZ_JAUTYT010000028.1:0-25427 GCF_041946075.1 Flavobacterium sp. LAR06
GAAATACTATAACTCTCTCCGATTCCCGAAATCGAACCCGGATTAATAGTCCAGCTTCCTAACGGCAATCCGCTAAGCTCAACACTTCCCGTGGCTATTCCACAGCCCGGCTGTACAATATTGCCAACAACTGGTCCCAATGGTGTTGGAGGCTGGGTATTTATTATAATGGTTGCCGATCCTATGGACATACAACCCGCAGCATTGGTAACCGTAACATTGTAAGTTCCCGCCGCTACATCCCGAATCACCGCTGTAGGACCGGTTCCTGAAATGCCCTGTCCGGTTCCTCCAACCAAATTTAACGTCCAGTTCCCCGATGGCAAACCACCCAGTTCAACTATTCCCAAAGCCGTACAGGTAGGCTGGGTAATTGATGTTACAGTGGGGATAGATGGAATTGCAGAAGTTGTGGCTGTTATCACTCCCGAAGAGCTACTTGTCCCACAGCCGTTTAAAGCACGCACCCTGTAATAATAAGTAGCTCCCGGAATTAATCCTGTAATTGGGCAAGATGTAACATCTCCCACATCTAAACTATTATATCCATCCACAAAAGTGGCAAATGTATTGCTTGTTGAGACATCTAAGAAATATGCAAAAGCATTGGTAGTTGTTTCCCAATTCGCGTTTAGACTTTCACAGCTGACATTTGTTGCTGCAGATGATACAGGCGCTCCGGGAGTAACAGGAGAGGTTCCTGCCGTAATGACTTGTGAGGAGATACTTGTACAAATACCATTGGAGGATCTAACTCTATAATAGTAAGTAGTTCCCGTTGTCAAACCTGAAACGGGGTACGCAATTACATTTCCGACTTCAAAATTATTATATACCGAAACAAAAGAACTAAACGAAATATCTGTTGATACGTCTATAAAATAACTACTTGCGTTAGATGCGGCATTCCAATTGGCCGTAAAAACATTGCAACCTATATTACCAGCTACCGCTGCAATAGGAACTGACGGATTTAAAGGCGCCTGATTTATGGTTGCAACTACAGGGGCAGAAACACAAAATAAATCATTAGTATTTCTTGCCGTAACATTGTAATTCCCTGCAGAGACACCAGAGAAGACATTCGACAACTGATAGTTAATACCGTCAATACTATACGCTATGGACCCTACTGGATCTGTAACTGTAATACTTCCAGTCGATACAGTACAATCAGGATGAATAATTGTTATTACGGGCTGTGTCGGCAAACCTGGAACCTCATCAACAATAACAGAAGCTGCAACTGATATACAACTTGGATCTGCAGCTAAACGTGCTGTTACAGTATAGCTTCCTGAATTTACATTTTCAAATAAAGCAGAAGCCTGATAAGCACTATTATTTAATTTATACTCATATTGCGGACCAACCGGACTAGTAATCCGTATTGCTCCAGGCTGAGTACAAGTTGGCTGATTAACTGGCGCGGCAATAGGCTCCGGCGAGCAGCCAACAGTTACAATCTGAGGAACTATTGTTATACTTGATGTATTATTATCTGTATTGGGATCAGGTTGAGCTGAAGAAGTAATAGCCGCTGCATTAACATAATTTCCAGTGGTCAGGACAGTCGCGGTAATTTTCAATTCTAAACTTTCTCCATCTTCCATTTGGTTAATATCCCATAAGCCGGTACTGCTATTATAAGATGTGCCTCGAGGTGCCGCAGCGGTAACAAAGGTAAATCCATTAGGCAGTAAATCAGTTACTGAAACACCTTTGGAATTATTCCCATTATTTGATGCTTTAACTGTTAGTACAATATTTGATCCCATATCAGGCATACTATTATCAACAGTTACCGTTACTGAAACATCAGCACATAAGACAACATCCACCGGTAAAGATTTTACCAACTGACCGCAGGGTAGAAAAGCCCCCATTTCATACATCCCAGTCCGGGTAGCGGTATGTATATTTGAAACTGCTCCTGGTATTTCTACACCATCGAGAAACCATTTGTAAAATGCATAGCCCGTATCGCCTGTCAATGTTGCAGTCGTATTTACACAATTTGGCGTCGAATTATATATTAATTCAGGCGTTTCTGGCAAATCAGCAATCCCAGAAAAAAAAGATGCCATTCCATAACCCGCTCCTGACTGCACCAACTCCATATTAAATTTAGAATTACAACTAATATCAAATACGTCAGGACTGCCAATCTCAGTGTTATCAAAATCTATAAGGTATATTCCTGAAGTCCCGAGCTGCCTTCTCGCCCCTGCCAAGTTTTCAAGGTCCACGCCATTTAAAGTAACAATATCAGTTGCACTATTTAGGTATAAGTATCCGAAATAAGGTACCGGATTCAACAATGAACCAGAACTGGTATATACCATAAACTTGGTAGAGCCAACATCAAAAGAGCCGCTACAAGGTGAAATTGGCAAACCTGTAACCACATCGACCTCACAACTATCGCCAGTTCCTGCATAAACAACCACATTTGATGTACTGGTAATTTCAGTTACCGAACCAACTGTAGCAGTTTGACTACCACCAGTGCTAAATTTAGTATAACTACCCGCCTCAGCAAGAGTCCGTGTTTCTTTACTAGCAACCGTACCATTAACATTATAATGCGTCAATGTTAGGGTAGTACCAGATTCCGTAGCAATGACTATAATTTGTTCCGCCGTTTTGTTTCCTTTACCCCTTACCATCATATATCTACTCCCTAGTGAGGATATAGGAGGTATTTGATCCGTAGTCCCATCAGCACAAGTTTCCGGAGAGTCGGCATTTGTTGACACATTCATAACTACATAATCTGATGAAGTAACTAAACTTCCTATTGCAGCTTTAAACAAATAACTTTGGCCAGCATTTAAAGATATCAAGAGAGATCCATTCACAAGTACTCTTGTATTATTGTTTATAGCCATAACACTATATGTGGGAGATTCACTTACACCATTAACCGTACTCAATACAGCATCATCCCGATAATATCCAACTCTAAAACTTTTTCCTAATCCTGCATTACCAAAACTGATCAATAAAGCATTTCCATACACAGTAAGAGCACTAAAACCTGACCGGTTCCCTACAATATCTCTTTGCTCTACTGAAATGGCCTGATTTGCTGAAATAATGACACCCGCATTACTTAAAATTGTATTAAATGGTAATCTGGGAACATTTATACTACCGGTGGGTCTGTAGATTGCCGGCGCACCTTTAACTGTACTGACAGTGTGCAGAAAAGTACCGTCACTTTTTGTTATAATTGCAGTTACGGGAGTGGTTGACTGAGTTGCAATTACAAATTCATTTCCTTCAGTAAAAAAATTCCAAGTAGTTGGAGCGATGTAATGCTTTCTATAGAACTGTGCCGTAGAAGTTTGGCTAATACTGATAAAAAAAAGCGCTAGAAATATGTTTTTTAAAATGTATTTTTTTTCCATAATATTGTTTTAAATCATTAAACACAAACTAATACATTATTATTTTTCCTATAAATTTAAATTATATTTATCAGAAAAGCAAAAAAATAGTTAAAAAACAACAAAACACCATAAAAACCCCCATTATTCACTATTAACAAAGCATTTTTACCTACATACGAATTTCAAAAACATATTAATAAAAAAAATAAATTATCTCGGCCCTGCAATTTTTTCCATATAAAAACACGTTACCAAAGGGAGGTCTTTCCAACAAACCCCGTAAATCAAAACCAATCAACTTGCCTCTAAGATTGTCAAAAAATCCCGAAAAAAAATACCAGGATAGCGTACCTTTTTCTTAATTTCAAACATTATCCCTGGTAGCCAGCAAATTACCCACATTCGTTATTTTGCACATGTGGCCGATTCCTAAATTAACAGACTGATACCGGGGTATTAGCCAAGCGAGTTCAATACTAATACCGTTTACTTCACAGGACTATCTTACAATACTCAAATCATTTTCTTTTCGCTTATGATGCAGCATAAAAAGCTGACTACTTTTTTTTTCCCGATATTTTTGATCCTGCAATCCTTATTATTATTATTATTATTATTATTATTATTATTATTATTATTATTATTATTATATTTTTTAAGGATACATTATTTCATAGAACAGTCTATTCATACTTGAATAGTATAATCAGAGAAATGAACAAAAAAAAAGCGCCTAACAATAAACTTGTTAAGCGCTTTAAAAAAAAACTATCTAAACTATCCATTCAAACCTTTGCAAAAGATTTTACAAATATCATCAAGTCAGACAATTTTAACAACTAAAAAAAGACATTAAAATATTACATTAAGGCATTAAATTCAATGCATCTTAATTATATATTATTAGTAATTAAACCCCATCAACGAATTACACACTCAAACTTTCGTCTTTTCATTTTTAATATATCCTCATAAGCTTTTTATGAATCATTGGAATGAGTTTTTTTAATCACCTCTCGCATATCTACAAGTTTTACCGCCAACTTTTGATTCCTGAAACAAAACCAGTGAACTATTGATAGTTAGAATTACATAATACATCTAGCCCCCGAAAAACATACTTTTCAGCAAAACTTCGCCATCATCCAAACAAACACTCAATTACCAAGCAATTACAGCAAAAGCTAAAAACAAGTATTCTGATCCTCCTTTTTATAACCTAACCATGGGCTAACGATCCGCAAATTTCACATAAGGAAGACTCTGAAATATGTCACGACAAATACACCCTAAGCACCTCAACCAATAAAGGAATTAAAACGACCGACCTAATCAAGTACGCGATCCCAAAGATCATAACACAAAAGACTTATTGTTAAATTTTAATGTCTTAACACCATAGTATTTACAGAGCACATCCTATTACTTTTACTACACAAAATATCTCGAGAAAACTTTTTTTCAGGTATTAGCTATTTTTAATCAAAGTAATAAATATTGCAAACTATTTTTACAGATCATCTTTTCAATTAAGAATCAAATATTTACAAATACAAAAAAAACATATTATGCAAAAAAAACATCAGTGCCTACTATTAACAGCTACTTTAGTCATTTCAGCATGCAGCAGCAACAATGATTCACCATTAAAAGACACATCAGTTACAAAGGGCCAGGCCAATTTCACAAAATATATAGCTCTTGGCGATTCCTACACAGCCGGATACAGTGATAATGCACTTTTCATAAAGGGCCAGGAAGATTCATTTCCTAATATTTTATCACAGCAGTTTGCTGCCGCTGATGGAGGAACATTTGCCATCCCACTTATGAACGACAATGTAGGTGGCTTATTATTATCGGGAAAAGCAATTGACGGTCCCCGCTTATTTCTAAACAATGGAATTCCTACCCAAGTATCAGGCCTTACCACTACAGAAGCAACAAATAATCTAACTGGACCTTTTAATAATTTCGGAATTCCGGGAGCTAAAAGTTTTCACCTAAGAGCACCATCATATGGAGACATCACAGGAGTCCTATCAGAGACAGCTAATCCATATTTTGCTCGTTTTGCAAGCTCTCCAACCACTACAGTCATCTCTGACGCTATTGCCGGGGATGCAACTTTTTTCTCAGTATTTATTGGAGGAAATGACATTTTGTCTTATGCAATCTCCGGAGGAACAGGAAGAGATCAAACCGGAAACAAAAATTATTTGAGCTATGACAATAATGATGTCACAGATCCTGGATTATTTGCAGATACCTATTCAGCCTTAATTGAAGCTTTAACTACAAAAGATGCAAAAGGAGTTCTGGCAAACATTCCGTACGTCAGCACACTTCCTTATTTTACTACCGTACATTATAACTCAGCAACCTTAACTCAAGCATTGGCTGACCAGCTAAATAACGGATACGATCCTTACAATCAAGGTTTGCAAAAATTAGCTCAATTTGGAATACTGACAACACAAGAAGCCGAACGAAGAACAATTAACTTTACAGCAGGAAATAATGCTATTGTTATTGAAGACAAACACTTAACTGATCTCACCCAACATAATCTTCCTTCATACAGACAAGCAACAAAAGAAGATTTACTTGTATTGACTTCTTCTTATTTTATTGGAACTTTAGTAAATGATGACCCGTTAAAAGTAAATGGACTATCTGTTCCATTGGCCGATAAATGGGTTCTAACTCCAGAAGAAACAACACTGATAATTCACACAACCGATGTATATAATATGACAATCAATACAATTGCTCAAACAAAAGGATTAGCTCTGGCAGATATCAAATCAGTCATGAATAAACTACACGACGAAGAAATCATTTTTGAAAATATAAAACTAACATCAAAATACATAACCGGCGGCGTATTTTCATTAGACGGAATACATCTAAGCGCCAGAGGCAATGCTTTAATAAGCAATGTATTTATAGAAGCAATTAATGAAAAATACAAATCGACACTCAAAAAAGTTGATCTTAGAAAATACCCTGTCAACTATACAGAAACTATACATTAAATTCTTTATTATCAACAGGCAAGAATCTTGCTCTTCACGCTCCAGAAAACGTGAATTACTATTTAAAACAATTGTTCCCCAGCTAACACCGCTGAAATTAATCATGATTTAACCTGTTTTAAAAAACAATGCAGTTTCTTTTGGAATTGCATTGTCATTTAAACAGACAACCAATTACAGTAAATTTACAGGTTGTCAAAATAATCTAGCACAACTATTTAACCCCCATTTCAATCGAAAGGCACTACCTCTGAAAACCTTCTTCTATTAGAATCTATATTCGCAAAGCAGTTGTGACAGCTATAAAAAAAGATATAATCTTTTTTTTAAATAGTACTAACGGCAGACATGCTCGCAAGATTAAGCCATTTTTGAAAACCAAATACTCCGGGGCCTATTACACACACTTCCCTATAAAGTAAGAACAGAAGAAATTAAACATTATTTTTTTTAAACTGGCATCACAGGCAGGGCTTTGGAAACGAATTTAAATAATAATAACTAAATATTACTTTAAATAGCTGCGATAGCAACATACTTAATTTTAAATATATTATTAGGGATTTTTCCATCATTAACAAAATCATTCAGCAGACAATAATACGAATCTTCAATTAGTAAGCCAGCTAATTTTAAAAAACATCATAAACATGTATACGTATACGTCTAATGTTATTAATTTTAATCCTTTTAAACTAAGCATCACAAATAGCAAAAAATTCTAAAAGACGGATAAGACTGCAAAACAAATTTTATATATTACCTCCTTACCTACTCACCCATGTAGTCCACCTAACCCACTATCCATTATCGAATGTAACTTTTAGATTCTTAATTAAATATACAATAAGCAAAGAATAAAAATTAGACTTATTGTGGCAGACTTATGTCTTAAAGTCACTATTTAAATATTCCAAAAATTATAATATTGCAACATTAAGTACTGGCTAATATACAATGGCGAGTTAATTTTTAATTTATAAAAAAATATTTATGAGAAATTTAATTTTAAAAAGCAGCATCATGGTATGCGCGTTATTTTTGGGCACATCGTGTTCTAGTGATGATGAAACAATGGTAAGCCCATCCGCGCTTCCTGATAACGCTAAAACATTTCTAGACACTCATTTTCCAAACGTGAAAATTTTAGCGGTAGAAAAAGAAAATTCAGCACGCACAAACGGCTCTGTGTATGATGTAAGTTTAGTAAACGGATTTGAAATAGATTTTGACATCTACGGCCACTGGACAGAAATAGATGGCAACACCTCTCCTGTTCCTGCTTTGCTAATACCGGAGAAAATCCAGCAATATGTTACAGCAAATTATTCTGGTGCGTTTATTGTTCAAATTGAAAATGAAAAAGTAAAATATGATGTTGAGCTTTCAAATAATCTCGACCTGGTCTTTACCCCTGAGGGTAATTTCGTTCGAATCGATTATGATGGTGATAATCATAATGAAATTGTTGTTAACCCCGCGACACTTCCCGATATAGCTAAAACATTCCTTTCAACCCATTTTCCCTCAGTAACGATTGTTTTGGTTGAAAAACAATATACAGCTCGTCCTAACGGCTCTTTTTATGATGTAACATTGGCCAATGGATTTGAAATAGATTTTGACATTGCCGGTAATTGGACAGAAATTGACGGTAATTATACCGCAATACCAATAGCGATTATCCCTGAGAAAATTTTATCTTACGTTACATCACATTACCCAACCACTAATATTGTCCAAATAGATAAAGAAACGACACACTACGAGGTAGAACTTTCCAATGATCTTGATTTAGTTTTTACATCCACAGGTGATTTCATCAGGATAGATTAATTTAAATTATAATTTAATTTATTTGAAGCCGTCTCAAAACAAGATTTGAGACGGTTTTTCATTTGTTGCCCATTTTGGGTTTTAATGTTTTGATTTTTAAGGAGAGGCAAAAATTGCCCTTATGCTGCAATTTTCTTTCTTAAGTTGTGTCCTAAAGCCATTAATCCGAACTCTAATTCTACTTTTTGAAGTCCTTTTAAAGAAAATCGTCTAAATCCGTTATTATGCTTGAGTTGTGCAAATACAGGTTCCACATCGGCAGAGCGTTGTTTTTTTCTTTGTATTCCTGTTTCACTGAGAAGTAATTCCCTTGTTCTTTCTTTATGCCTTTCAAGATTGTGGTTTCTCTCGATGCTTCTGTTTCCTTTGGCTTTAAAACATTGGCCTCTCATGGGGCAGCTCTTGCCGTTTTTAGCCTGCTCATGGGATAGAGTTTGGATATCCGCCAGCTGTCTTTTTCTGATTCTCATGGGTCTTGAGCATCTTTTGCCCCATCGGGCCTACCTAATAATCTTCTTGCTGATTACAATAAAGATTCTTTTTATTAAAGCCTTGTATTTCTTTTGATCGTTTTGATCCCGTTTCTTTTGAAAGGTAATGTATTTCACAAAAGCATTGAGCTTCTTTTTCTCCAGATAATCATAGTCCTCCTCACTGCCGTACCCTGCATTAGCTGTTATTCCTTCCAGATTTTTAAATATTGTTCACAAAAGTTTGTTCAAAATCCTCTAAGTCAGATGCAAGTGTTTTGGTGTAAGTTGAATTTTGGTGGATGATATAATATACATTGGTCATATAAGCATACAACATCCTTTTAAGCAGCATTTTTGGATGATAGCCCGGAGTACTTTCTTTGCTGCAGGCTTTTAAAAGGGATGGGATATTAATAGGATCCACAACCTGGTCAACCATACGAACCGGATGTTTCTCCCGAATTAGATCATCAAGCCAATAAACATAAAAACTCCTTTGTTGTTGGTTATACTGTTTAAATCTCACAATTAATCAACTGTTATTCAACAATTAAATATAAAACTGGCCTCAAAAAAAAAAAAAAAAAGCGTAAACAAATAGCTGCCTCAGTTTTGAGACGGCTACTTTTTACCAAATAAGACAATGACAATTTCTTTAGTTATTATAGCATTTAATGGCAGAGGATTTTCTAGACTAATCAAAGTATCTTAACAAGATATTCATTTTTGATATATTATTTTAATGAGTGATACTACCTGACGATATATTTTGCAAATATCAAATTGACCTATCAGGAGCAGATCTGAGAGTAGTAATAAAACAATTAATTATAGTATTCAATTTATATTAAACACCTGATAGTTCAGAGTGACATTTATTTTTAAATCATTCTAAAAAAAACCGCAGACCTAAAGCAAATAATTACACCGGCTGCCTACAACTTTGAATTTGAATCAATCCTTATTTTATACTGTAAATAAGTCAAACCCGGTTTCGGGGTTCTATATGTCAAATAAAATTACTATATCTAGCCGAATGCACAATCATCACATTGTTCTGAAGCAACATTAAGAATTAAGAAGAATTAAGCACTTTTACAGAAACCTTTTTTTAAGATTGGCCTGAAGTGACAATCGACTCAATGTATTTGTTATCAGTTTTTATTTAAAAAGAGCACCCTTCTTTAATCGAATCTATCCTTATATTACATTTTTTTTATAAAGTCACGAGGTGTCAATCCAAAATATTTTTTAAACCTTGAGGCAAAATAAGAATAATTAGAAAAATGGAGTTGATCGCAAACTTCAGAAATCGATGAATGATTTTCTTCAATAAGTTCTTTGGCCCTGATAAGCTTATTGTCCATAAAAAAAGAATTGGGCGTAGTACCCGTGATCTTTTTAAATAAACTTTTAAATTTAGTGTTTGACATATTAGCCATTCGCGCTAAAAACGTTATCGATGGAAAAGCCGAATCGGAGAGATCATATAAATAGTGCTGCGTTTCGATAATACTCGATAAATCCGCATCATCGACCTTTTCTATAACGATAGTATTGTTAAGCATTTGATCTATAAAATCCGAAACAAGCAAATATGAGGCCCCTTTAAGCTGCAAATCAAATATATCATCGCCTATTGTTAACTTTCTTAAATCTTTCAGAATATGATAACTTTCATTAGACATTCTATCAAACTTAATAAAAGTATTTTTAGTTGGATCCAATATTTTTTCAATATGTTGCGAGAAACGATCATTTTTTAAAGCAAATAAACTAATAGTGCTTTTCTTTATAAAAATGCAAAGAATAAAAGACCTGCTGCCTTGTTTGACATAATAATCCATTGATAAACTACTATCAATAACAAACATATTATAACCTAAGCGGCCTATATTATGAATAAAATCACGTCCTTTATTAACAACCTCTTCTTCTGTTAAATCATAAGTGAGACATATAAAATCTGTCTTTTTATTCTTTTGAATAAAATGCAGGTCTTCATGATAGGTTACATCAATATACAAAGCAAATGCATCTTCTCCGCAGTCAATAAAATATCGTGTTCCCGTATTGATACTTTCCGGAAGTTTTATGAAATTACCATCAACAACACCTTCTAATTGACTAACAAAAGGTTCAATCCAGTCAAAATCCAGACCATACGAAAGCACTACTTCTTTCATAAATAATTTTTTAGATTTTTAAAGATATGCAATAATTTTATATTCAAACATTTTATATACAAGAATAGCAAAAAAATACGTGTTTGCAAAGGATAAAAATCCATTTTCAACACACGTATTTTTTTATTTTTCTGTAACAATAAACTCGATACGTCTGTTTATCCTATGTTCGGCCTCAGAACATTTTACTCCATCCGAACACTTATTTATCAATAAAGTTTCCCCATACCCTTTTGTAGTAATCCGATCCCTGGCAACATCATTTGCCACAAAGTAATCCATCGCAGCATTCGCTCTTTGATTTGATAATTTCATATTATAAACAGCTGGTCCCGTACTATCAGTATGACCTATAATTTGAATTTTTAAAGAAGGAATAATTTTCATTAACATGATTATTTTTTGAAATTCAATCTCTAAATCGTGTGTAATTTTATATTCACCCCAATTTAGAAAAATATTTTCTAAATTTAAATATTTACCCAAATCCTGATTCAAATCAAAAACAAAATCACTCAGGCTACTTTCAGGCGCAATCAAGTCATCTCTGGAAACAATCACATTGGGCTCTTCTATTATGATAGATTTAATTTCTTTAAACCGATAAATATCATCTTTCCCTTTCCCCCCCTCACGATTAGAACTGAAAAATCCAATTTTAGAATTATCAAGTTTAACATAATTAAAATCATCAAAAGAGCTGTTCAGTGGCGCCCCAAGGTTGAGTACTGAAGAAAAAACAGGGCCTTTTTTCACATCTGTCACAAAGAGATCTAATCCACCTAAACCCAAATGTCCATTGGATGCAAAATACAATCTTCCGTCAGTGTTTAGATATGGGAAAGTTTCTTTTCCAGAAGTATTGACAATAGCTCCTAAATTTACAGGTGATCCATAAGTGGCGCCATTATTACCAACACTGACCTCGTATAGGTCACTGTCTCCAAATCCACCTGGCATATCAGAAACAAAATACAATGTTTTCTCATCAGGGCTTAAGGCCGGATGCGTGCAACTGTAAAAGTCATTGTTAAATGGCAAAACTACTATATCTTTCCATTGACCATCAATTAGACTTGCTTTATAAATTTTCAATACAACGGCAGAAACAGCAGCTGACTTTCGCTTTGCTACATCATTTCCGGCAAAATACATAGTTTTTCCATCCTTAGTAAAAACAGGACTAGATTCATGATAATCTCCCTGAACCTCCTTCGCAAATGTCTGAACCTCACTCAAAGAACCCTCTTTAGATAAAGCAGCCCAATAAAGTGATGTATAATAATCCGAAGTCCAGGAATCTTTCATATTTTTTCCATTTTCTGGCTTGCGCGAAGAAGTAAAAACAGCCTTGTCATGATAAACTGTCAGACCATAATCAGAAAACGAGCTATTTATTCCAACATCTTCTATCAGATAACAATCTGAATAGTCTGCTATTTCAGAAAGATCGCCATGATTATTTTTATAATTCTTTACACGCATATCATTACCATCAAGCCGCGAAAACTGCTCAAAATAACTCACTGCTTTGCCAATATCCCCCACTGATTTTAACGTTTGAGAATAACGATAATAATAAATAGGCTCTTTATCGCCTTCAAGCGCAAATAACTCAGTATACCATTTATTTGCCCGATCAAAATCTGAATTAAAAAGGTAAGCATCCCCTAATTTTCCAAAAAGATCAACGGATTTAAATCCCCTTTCAGCTACTCCTTCGTAAACCCGGATAAATTCAGAATACGCATACTTTTCATACAATCTATCTGCTTTAGTTAATTTTGATTCTTTTTTTTCCTGAGAAAAAGAAGTAATAAAAGACAATAATGTGACTATTGTAAATAGTGCTACTTTCATATAATAACTTTTTTTAAAAAAATCGTGCGTTTATAATTGGTTTTACCCCATCAAATATGTCAAAACGAAGGAATACTTCATGAGACCCTGAATTATAATTCCCTAGTTTGGTTGTATCAAAATCATAGGAATAACCTGCCATCAAACCAGGGGTAACCTGAAAACCTGCCATCCCACTCACTGCGGCATCCCAGCGATATGCAACACCAAGAGTTAATTTTTCCATAAACAAAAAGTTAGCGGACAAATCGACCTGCAATGGTGCCCCAACCGCAACTTTAGCAAGCACTGCCGGTTTGAACTGCACCTCTCTGGAAAGATCAAATACATACCCCCCCATCAGATAACCATGAAATTCTTCCTCCAAATTAGAGGTTTTATATTCATTAAAATGGCTTGTTTTCAAAAAATTAGGCACCGACAAACCCACATACCATTTCTCTTCCTGCAAGTACACTCCTGCCCCCACATTGGGTGAAAATTGTTCTACACTATTTTGAAATCTAGGGTCATTTGGATATTCATTGTCTAGCTTATTATAATTAACACTCACAAGACTAGCCGATGCTTTTACCCCAAAATACAATCGTGCATATGGGCTTACCGGAATATTATATGAAAAATCCGTAGAAAAATTAGTGTCACTTACAGGTCCAATACGATCACTAACCACTGTAATTCCCAGTCCCGTCCTGTCACCAACAGGCGTATTCATCGACAGTGTGTTGGTTTGGGGAGCACCATTCAGACCCACCCACTGTGCCCTATAAGCCCCGGTAATACTTAACATATCACGTGAGCCTGCATAAGCCGGATTAATAACACTTGTATTATACATATATTGTGTAAACTGCGAATCTTGCTGAGCCTGGGTACTAAAAACACCCCCTGCCACAAAGAGCAGTAATAGTTTTATTTTCAATTCTATCTTTTTCATAATATTTTTTTGATGATACATTATCCATAGATCTATTAACCTATATCATTTTATACTATCGATAATACATCGTTTCTGTTCTTTTATTTTTCATATATCTTATGGGCTACCCTTAGAAAATATTCCTTTCTACTGCTATCATTAACATCAATGCGGAAAATTACCAGTCATTGTAATTTTAATTCTATCAAGACACACCCCCTGCTGAATCTTCGATAAGTTTTTTTTCAACACATAAAAGCTGTAGAAAAAAAAGAAAAAAAAAATCACATAATTCACTCGTTATCAAACTACTGACTTATATACAAATACCCCGCTTTATTAACTTTTTTACCATTATCATTTACATAGTCTAAAATGTAAAAATAAGTACCATCGGGAAGTTTTTCCCCACGATTAACCGTTGCGCGCCCTTCGGAGAAACCTCTAAACACATTCCCTGAGGTATTATATGCTGAAGTTTCATACACTTTAACACCCCAACGATTATAGATCTGTACAGAACTACTGGCACAACCCTCAATACCAGCTACATTAAAGTAATCGTTGATTCCATCTTCATTAGGCGAAACCGCATTATAAACCACTATCTTTTTTCCGCCACAAGCAGGATCATCTACTCGCTTTACTCGAGCCAATGTAAAAACACCATAAGCCTTCAAAGGATCCGCAATCATACTCACTTGTTTTGTATTAGGGTCCGCAGCACCACCAATGTCAATCCATCGATTTTGAGCATCATCCCAATGTACAATACTTATCTCTTCATAAGGCGCTTGATAAATAGCTCTTGGGGTAACTTCTTCATTCCATGTCAATGTTAAAAAAACATCACTAACACCTGAAGTTTTTTCAATTTTCCAATACTCGGCATCATCAATATCAAGAATTTCACCTGCCTTATTACTGTGTGGATACTGTCCATTCGAATTTTCTAAATAATATCTACCCGTAAAACTGTCCTTTTCATTGGAAGGGGCCGATATCTCCATAGGACTATACATCCCATTATAACCACTAGGATACAAAAAAGCCTCATTTCCCACTTTACGCACCTCTCCCTGCACATAACTTTCCCTACTCGCATTGAGATGACCAGAACCATTTTCAAATACTATCAAACCTCCATGTTTATCTGTATCAATGATACCTTTATCAAAAGTAGCTACACCATAAATTTGCACATAGCTGTCTAAAAGAAAAGCAGGCTGCGAACCAGTGTTGTTATCAAAGACAACATGATTCCACTCCATAGGCGCTTCACCTGTTATTCTCTGAACCCCCATTCCATTTAAATATGTAGCCCCCGTAACAACACCCGGTGTAAAACCAACCTGGCCATCATTGCGAAAATCACCATACAAATACAAGTCACCGTCGTTGACCAGAGTCGCATTTGAGGCATTCTGCAATTCATCCACTGTACTCAATACTGTACCCGGAGCTATAGACAATTCACCTTTATTTAAAGTTTGCGCCATACCTATAACTGATAGCAGCAAAAAACTACTCAAAAGAAAACCCTTTTTTGTTAATATTTTTTTCATATAATTTTATAGTTGTTTATCCTTTTTTTACACTGGGAGCATCTTCCCAAAACCGTCTTTTAACACAATCAATTTATATCAAATTTTTTCTCCTTTTCAAATTACATTTCAATGCACTGTCTCAGGAAACTTTGACTATTCCACATCCATATTCTTTAATACAAATACCTCAATACACTATCATGCGATGCACTACATAAAATAATCATAATTAACAAGCCACAATTGAATTAGCGGCTTACCGCCTGTTACTTTATAAGTTAAAAACTAACTTAACAGTACACTTCGTTTTCATTTATAAAACCATTTATATTACTCCTGTTATATTACCCCACATAACAAG
This sequence comes from Flavobacterium sp. LAR06, assembly GCF_041946075.1. Classification (NCBI taxonomy): domain Bacteria; kingdom Pseudomonadati; phylum Bacteroidota; class Flavobacteriia; order Flavobacteriales; family Flavobacteriaceae; genus Flavobacterium; species Flavobacterium sp. LAR06. The sequence continues at coordinate 15,616 of NZ_JAUTYT010000028.1, forward strand.
GTATTTTATTACTTTAAAAGAATACGCAAAGGTATTTTTGATCTTATCCACAAACCCCTTAAAAAAGACATGAAATCATTACAATAAGACATTTCTTATTGAAACAAACACTAATGAAGGACCAGGAACAACCATCAATACCGGAAAGCTAAACCCGGTAGAATAATATTATACCGAACTAAAACATTGCACTAACACCATAGGACTTCTATATTTTTCAAGTACCACCCAATCTCAATGGCCAGATTCTAACGAAACACAATTAATGGGAAAAAACTATCAAAAGAGGTATTTGATTCAGTAGTAATTTATTAATAATGAAGCAGAGTACAGCCCTCAGAAGGCGCCATACCAGTATATCATTTACTATAAATTTGCGATCCTGGCTCATTTTCTAAATTCTCTGGTGCTTTATTTTTGAGCTTTTGAAGTTTATGACTGAAAAACATTGACTTGACAAAAAAATCCCTCACACTAATAGCTTGATATACGTGCTGGCGCTGCATAAAAAACTAGGGCTTTTTACACTTTTTAATGGAGATATTGTGCATTTGCTGACCCATCTGACAAGTCAGAGATTCCAGGTCTTTACAGTAAAAAAAAGTTTAGGGAGGAATAAGTTCTTTTTATGCTTACGGTAGTCTGCTCGATTCAATACATATTGTAAGGAATAGAAAAAATCCATTTGTTTTATCTACAAGGAATTTGCAATTTTCTTCACTCTCCTATACAGCGTCGGCCACAACCCAAAGAGGTTGTGGCCGATAACTTTTAGAAAACTCTTCCTGATAGATCTTTATGTGGCAAAATTAGTAAAGGTTTCATCAACAGAGTAATGTATGGTAACTTGACCCCTGCAGAAACCTGATATTATAAGCTGCTTTAACTGCCCGTTTCACACGAGACCTTCTTACATGCGCATAAAAGTCACATCAGTACAGGGCTTGGAATAACTGTTTTTCTCTCCCCTAGAATTGCAGGATGCTGTTTGCATTCTCTAAGTTTTACAAGCTGCTCCTTTTTTTATTTTTGATGTGATATGTTCTGTTGTTTACTCAACTTTTTCTTTTTTCACTTGACTTATCTCACAGATTTTCCCCTGTAATTTCCCACCATCACTCTACTCTCCAATATTGTTCTCACTGTGTATCATATCTGATTCTACAGCATTACCTATAACTAATACCGCTTTATTTTATTTTGAAGTCGATCTTTGTTTTATTCGAATACCTTTTTTCTATGCAAAGCTATATTTATAGGTATTAGCCTCTATTTTAGTACCGTCTATAAATTGCTTCACCAAATTAGTGAGTTCCCAATCAACCATCACTATTATCAATTTACTAAAAATTTAATCAATATTGACTTTTATCTTTTTATTCTTAAATCATTTATAGTCTGAAATCAGGCTGTAGTACACCAGAAAAGTCAGATAAAGCAAATGTTCTCTTGAGTAGCTCCAGCAATATTTCCTCAAGAATAGGTATTATTTAAACTTATAAAACAATATCTTAAGCAACATTTTTGGCATAACAACCAGATCTACAACACTCTATGCTTTAATTTCTGAATTTATAATTGGCTAACAAAGCTATTTATCAACCTACCGGAATGATTCTCCGGAACAAATCATTTTAAATTCAAAAGAAAAAGTTCTTGCTCATGGACCCAATGAGGCTTAAAAACCGCTGCATATTCAGTGATTTTGACGCCTAAAAATAAGAAGAACAAAAAAACGCCAAAAAATATTTTTTTTTGCATAGCCCGCATTTTTTTTAACCATTTTTTACAGGCAGACACTATTTGTCAGCTAGCCAACTACTTCAACAGCTATAAACTCAAAGGTTTAAAGAGGTACTACCATAGACGTTCCGTAGGAGCCGCATGCCCCTTGACCACGCATGGTCCACGTAGCGTTGACTGAACTAGGAAACGGGGTTCTCACCCTAAAAGATGAGGTACTCATAAGGTCACATGAAGGGCACGAGTTGAAGCCTATACCAAACCCAGTCGCCCAATGCACTTGGACATCCCTACACGTTCTCCATGCCCCTGCGGCATAGCACGAGTAGGGAGCCGTGACGGTCGGCATCACGGGCTGTAGATACGCATCCACATGCCCAGACACTGTATTCGATGTTACCACTCCACCGTTGTTACTTACTCTCACACTATATAAATGCGATCCCGCGGAGGGTGGATTGGTTATTGTTAAAGTCGAAGTAGAAGCACCGCTAATAAAAGCGTTATCTGTGAGCCGAACACCGTTCATGTACCACGAGTACGATAAAGATGAGCCCGTTGCAGTAACCGTAAATGAACGGGTACCTGTATTTATGCATGTTGCAGCTACTGCCACTGGCTGTATCGTGATAACTGGGGGTTCTGGCCTACACATATCTACCCATGCGCTACCAGTATAGAACTCATCACAATTAGTTGTAGTGTTGTATATCAAAGTCCTGCAGCCGGCGACGCTATCGCATTACGCTGGACTGTTGTCATACGAGGAATTAATAACCCTCGATTAGTAGAAGTTATATCTAACATTGCCGAGGGATTTGGAATAGTTGTCCCAATCCCGATTTGGCCATGAACCACCCCACACAAGAGCACAAACAATATTACAGCGTTTCTTTTAAATTTTATCATTGTTTTTTTTTATTTTCAATAGGTCTATATAACTATATAAAGGATCAATACATATTGTTGTGGGGAAATATTAAAATCTAGATCTTTGCATTTCCAAATTATACCCGAATGCAAGATTCTTTTATTGACCTTCTTAAGCTATTATTGCCTGAAATAATAGTAGACTACTTTCAACTTACTTCTTATAAAAAAGAAGATGAAATGCTTCATCTTTATCTAAAAGAGATTAATTCGATTCCAAAAGAATACAGAGCATCCAAATTAAGTTCAAAAGGATTCTTCGAAGAAATAACGGTTCAGGATTTTCGTATCCGTGGACATCAGGTATATCTTCATATCTCTAGAAGAAGATGGCTTAATGAAGATACTGGAAAAGTAGTTTTAAGAGATTTTAATATTAAAACCGCTGTTTGACAGATTTTAATCATCGAAACTGACGGCTGTATTTGCTCTCATTTATAATTTATAATTGACCAAACTAGCGAGTGGAATCATTGGTCACAAACCAGTCATCGGCATGTGCCGCATTAAAAGGTTTTAACAAAATAACATTATTGGTATCTAGCAAATACATCGTAGGAGTAAGAAAAACACCATAATCCATTGCAGCTTTAGTATCCCATCCTTTAAAATCACAACTGGATACCCAGGGAAAATCTTGCACAAAACCAACATAAGCCACCGGATCAGTATCCACTGACACAAAAACAATTTCTACATCATACTTATCCTGCCATTGAGAATAGTACTTTTTCAAATCCGGTATATCCACTTGACATTTACCACACCAGCTAGCACCAAAAACAACCAGTTTATATTTATTTTTGATCTCACCTACAGTGGAGAACCCTTTAGTATTGTTAGGTGACAGTTGTATTTCCGGAGCCGTTTTGCCGCCCGCCATTTTTTCATATAACCCATATAGCGCAGCACTTTTAGCATCCAGCATGCATGTATTATCCCCAAGCATCTTCAAAGCAAGAAACTCTGCCGGTTTAAACAAGCTTCGTTCTTCCAGTTTTTTATACAAATACAAGGCAATTTCTTTTTTTAATTCCGGATGCGCATCCGTATTTTTCAATAGTACATCAGTTGCTTTATTGGCATGTTCGTTTACTTTATCCCTATCCCCGTAACTTTCTAACATTTGATAAAATCCACTAATCAAATCTTTAATCAATCCCGTATGCAAAAGTCTTTCATCAGCAAAATCAATCGCTTTGAAATCATTTTCATTCTTAGCAATCCATGCCGGATCACGATTGGCAGCATTAGCCATATCTTGCACTAACCTGCCCAATGATAAATAATATGCCACAAAAGATGATTTAGGCAAAGAGTCGATAAAACCCAAGAAAACATGTTCCTGCACCTCAATTTCCTTATTGATCCACTGCTGCTTACTGGCCGAACTAGCATATAGCGGCTTCAAATATTCCAGTCCATTTAATATTTCTTTGGACATTTTATAAGTCATCATTGCTTTCGAAAAAGCCGTGTTTTCAGCTGAATTTTTAAAATGAAGCGAGCCTAAATCTTCAAAATCGCTCCAGTCTATCACAAAATTTTCTTTATTCAGCAAAACAGTTAAACTCGCCCCGTCTTTTACTTTCAACACTGCAGTACCAATGTAGCCTCCAGAATATGACAATACATACTTACCTTTCGCGTCACACATAGTTTTCGACAACAGACTATCTTTTAAAGCTTCAAATCCCCATAATTCTATTTCCTTATTGCCAGCCTGTGGAAAATGCCCCTTAATAGTATAACTCTTCTGGGCACTAGCAATAAAGCTTAGCAGGAAAATTAAGCTCATTATAATTTTTTTTAATGTCATCAGATTCATCTTATACCGTTTTGTATATTTAAATGCCTAAATAATGATTGACTGAAACTGGGTTAAACTTCTAAATGGCGACCTTAAGAAAATAAGCGGGTGCTTTTCAAAGTTCTGACTGTATGCCACTATAACTCATGTATTAAAACCTCCATATTACAACAATAGCAAGTACTTTACTGCCATTGCGCACTGTTCTTTTATAGCAGAGGGATGCGGTGTTGTTACAACAATTCAGACCTTGCTGTAACCTATCACACCACATAGCATTACAAACAATAATTCTTTTTTTTATATATAATATAATTCAAAAAATTTAATTTGTTGTACCTGTACACACATTATACCAGCCTGTATTGTTCCTGAATTCAACACAATTTGTTGTTGTATTATAAATCATTAAACCCGGTGTGGGCGTCGGGATCGCATTGCGCTGGGCAGTTGTCATTCTTGGCAGCAATAAGCCCTTATTGGTCGATGTTACATCCAAAGCTGCCGATGCATGCGGGGTAGTTGTTCCTACACCAGACTGGCTATAGGACACCCCACAAGCCAATACGAAAAATAATATTGATAATTTCTTTTTCATAATTAAGTTATTTTATTATTAAAAATCAATTTGTAACTAGACAAAATACTTGTCGTTTTTCTTCATATACATGATGTCGACAAATAACACCTGATAACAATGCACCATCCAACATCAGGCACAACTTACTAAGTATCTATTTTAAAATTATTTTTTATTTATCGTTTTCAAAATAGCATCTATTTGAAGCTGCTGTTTTTCAATCTGTGCTTTCTGCTCTTCAATTTGCAATTGCTGTTCCTGAATTGCCTTAGTCAGAATTGGGATGATTTCAATATAATTGATGCTCAAAATTTTATCGGCATCTTTACTTTCCTTCACCAAGTCCGGAAGCACTTTTTGCAATTCCTGTGCTATAAAACCATCTTCCTTCATTGTGTATTGAGAATCTTTCAATTCAACTTTCTTATCATAAGATACCGGACGCAATGCATTGATTGTTTCCAGTCCTTTATCTAAATTTTTAATATTTATTTTCAAACGTTCATCTGAAGTAGTTAATATAGCAGATGCCAGAACATTACCATTAACGTGCAATTTTTGTGATGGTGCATTATTACCTATTCCTACGTTACCCTCTCTAATAGTCATTGCCTCAACTCCTATTCCAGGAGCTCCAGTTAGAACGCTATAAAAACGAAGGGATTTTCCTGCTCCCCCATTGTAATTAAAATACCCATCTCCCTTTTGACTTATTACTAAAGCTTCCGCAGCATTAGTCCTTATCCATGCCCCACTAGTCTGATCACCAGCCGCAAGTGCTGAAACAATTTTCAAACCTCCAATATCTATATTACCAGTAAAAGTAGCACCGCTTAAATTGGCCTTTTTATCCAATTCTACTTTTAGTCCCTGAGGGTGCACTGCTTTTGTTGCAACTGTTCCTGTTGTAGTCTCGGCAGCAGTTGCCAATTGTACAATACCTTTTACCGTTTGTGATGCATCTGGAACTGTTGCCACCGCTGGAGCAACCCATGAAGCCAGACCCGTAGCATCTGATGTTAATACTTTTCCGGCACCCGGGGCACCACCTGATATTTTAATTGTACCAGCAACATCTAACTTTGCGGATGGAGTTGTTGTACCTATACCCACGTTACCGTTACTCTTGATACGCATACGTTCATCGGCAGGAGTTACATTAGTTGACGAATTTTGATTATTAATATTAAAAGTAAGATCACCTACATCAAAACCGCCAGTACGCACATAACCAATTGCCCCTTTAGTAATATCATGAGTAGTATCGTGTTGGGTACCAATACCTATAAAAGTACTACTGCCTTCTATAAGGCCATTTTTCATAAATCGAGCAACAAATGAAGCCTCTCCAGCAGGAACGGAAGGCGCTACCACATCTAAAGGACTTATTGGATTAATTCCTGCGCCTCGTTGAATCCCAATATTACCAGTGAAATTTGCACCACTTAAATTTGCCTTTTTTTCCAGTTCTACTTTTAATCCTGCAGGATGAACCGCTCTGGTGGCATCTGTACCGGTTGTAGTTTCTGCAGCTGTTGCCAATTCTACTATACCGCTTACTGATTCTGTAGCAGGAACTGCCGTCGGAATTAGAGTCCAATCTGTACCCCACCTTCCATTGTTATATCTTCTATAGTACTTAGCTCCAGAGACAGTATTTATCATTTCTAAATAGATATTTTCAACTCCATCCCCTATTTGATAAGGAAGTGCAAATCCTGAAAATTTTCCACCATTTGGTAATCCGAGCTTATCGGTTCCAACAGTCAAATGATCACTAAACAGCCTGAAGAACATTGCCCCCTTTTTAATTACAGGCAGTAATGCTTCGTTAGGGGCAAAGCTATAAACACCTCTATATCCGTCTGATCCATCACCATTAGTAATAGGCCCTTTATTCAATTCTACTTTTAATCCCGCCGGATGAACTGCTTTTGTCGCAACGATTCCTGCTGTAGTCTCGGCAGTTGTTGCCAATTGTACAATACCTTTTACCGTTTGTGATGCATCTGGAACCGTAACTGAAGTAAGCCTTGAATTAACAAATTCAGTAGTTGCTAGTTTTGTTGAATTGTCTGTATTAGCTTGTGTTACACCTGTTGTGCCTGTTGGCAAAGATGGTGTTCCTGTAAAAATTGGAGAAGCTAAATCTGCTTTTAAAGCCAGAGCTGCTGTACTTGCTTTTTTATCCAATTCCACTTTTAGTCCCGCAGGATGAACTGCTCTGGTTGCATCTGTACCTGTTGTAGTTTCGGCAGCTGTTGCCAATTCTACTATACCGCTTACAGATTCTGTAGCCGCAACTACAGCAGGAATTGCTGTAATTTTTGCGTTTACAAATTCCGTTGTAGCCAATTTTGTTGAGTTATCGCCAACCGCCTGTGTTATTCCGGTCGTACCGGTAGGCAAACTTGGAGTTCCGGTAAAAATAGGCGATGCAAGATTTGCTTTTTTATCTAATTCTACTTTCAAACCAGCAGCATGGATTGCTCTTGTATTATCCGTACCAGCTGTAGTCTCAGCTGCTGTTGCCAGTTCTACTATTCCTTTTGCCGTTTCCGTAGCATCAGCAACCGTTGTCACTGCAGGCTCTGCCCACGAGGCCAAACCTGTAGCATCTGATGTTAATACTTTTCCAATACCTGGTGTACCACCTGATATTTTAATTGTACCAGCAACATCTAGTTTTGCAGCAGGAGCCCCATTACCTATACCAACATTACCATTTGAGGTAGCAGTGATTATATTCATTTGTTGCCAAGCGGTGCTGTTGTCACTCATAGAGCCCACATTAAATTTACCTCCCGCGTTTTCTACTATAAAAATCTTATTTCCTTCCGCAGCGTTAGGCTGCTCAAGCATTAGTCGGGCTGCTGTATTGGAAGTTATTAACATCCCTGCACTCATAGTACCAACAGCACTTGTTCCGCTTAAAGTTGTACGAATAGGCCCTGCAACATCTAACTTTGCAGCTGGTGTTGTTGTACCTATACCCACGTTACCATTACTTTTGATACGCATACGTTCATCGGCAGGAGTTACATTAGTTGACGAATTTTGATTATTAATATTAAAAGTAAGATCGCCTACATCAAAACTGCCAGTACGCACATAACCAATTGCCCCTTTAGTAACATCATAAGTATCATCATGTTGGGTACCAATACCTATAAAAGTACTACTGCCTACTATGAGCCCATTTTTCATGAATCGAGCAACAAATGAAGCTTCGCCAGCAGGAACCGAAGGTGCCACTACATCTAAAGGACTTATTGGGTTAATTCCTGCACCACGTTGAATCCCAATATTACCAGTGAAATTTGCACCACTTAAATTTGCCTTTTTATCCAGTTCTACTTTTAATCCTGCAGGATGAACCGCTCTACTGGCATCTGTACCGGTTGTAGTCTCGGCAGCTGTTGCCAATTCTACTATACCGCTTACTGATTCTGTAGCCGCAACTACAGCAGGCATTGCTGTAATTTTTGCGTTTACAAATTCCGTTGTAGCCAATTTTGTTGAACTATCGCCAACAGCCTGTGTTATTCCGGTAGTACCGGTAGGCAAACTTGGAGTTCCTGTAAAAATAGGCGATGCAAGATTTGCTTTTTTATCAAGTTCTGTTTTTAGTCCAAGCGGATGTATTACTTTTGTTGATGTTTGTCCTAATAGAATTTCCTCAGCTGTAGCAAATTGAACGATACCTTTGGCTAAATCTGTTCCATCAACAACAGGGGTATACACTACCTTTTCCCCTGTAACAGAAGTCAGGATCTTTGTTTGTGCCATCATTACCCCACTAACAAGCAGAAACGATAAGTATATAATTTTTTTCATATCAATTAAGCATTATACATTAGCAACATCTCTTTTCAGAACATATACAAATGTAATATTTTTCATTAAATTAATTTTAAATTTTAAATAAAACGTTAAAATATTTAAATATAATTAAAAATAGTTGATTTATTTAAAGTAATCAATAGCAACAACATCTCCTGCAAGCAAAGAGTATGTGTCATTTTTAGTTGAATCGTACGTTGCAATATTTCCACTAACAGATATTGCGTCGTTTGGTATTCTTACACCATTTATATATAACTTTACAGAGCTACCAACAGATGGCGCCGATAAATTAAAACTATTCTGATTGTCACTTGCTGTAAATTGCTGTATTACCTGAACCGATCCTAAAATAGGTGTTAAATCCAAAGCCGAAGAAGCGATTCCATTAACTGATGTGATTATACTATTTCCCGATAAATTATTCACAACCGAGTTTACCGCCGGTGCCGTTTTCGATACACCATTCACTACACTTGTTATAGTATTATCAATACTAGTCAGGTCATTAGTCGTAGCAGCATTTAAAGCCGTTGTAATATCCACAGGTGCTGCATCAACACCATTTACTGTTGTGACTAAATCCTTACCAGTAAAAGCATTGCTTACAGATGTCGCGGCAGCAACCGCAGCTGTTAAATCTACTTCCGCTCCTGTCACCCCGTTTACCGTAGTAGTTAATTTATCACCAATTAAGGTATTAGAAACAGTTGTAGCAGCATTTAATGCCGTTGTAATATCAACCGGAGCAGCATCAACACCATTTACTGTTGTGACTAAATCCTTACCAGTAAAAGCATTACTTACAGATGTCGCGGCAGCAACTGCAGCTGTTAAATCTACTTCCGCTCCTGTTACCCCGTTTACCGTAGTGGTTAATTTATCACCAATTACAGTATTGGAAAC
>NZ_JAUTYT010000029.1:0-23181 GCF_041946075.1 Flavobacterium sp. LAR06
GGAGTGAGAAAAATAGATTTTTTCCTGTTCAGATTATCTAATCTTTTTGCCTAATCCCCAACTTTTGCGTATGATCCGATAAAATGATGAAATTTTAATGATTGATAGAATAAAATAACTTAAATCAAATAAATACTTCTTTGCACTGGTAATCTCATTTGTTCTTGTAAGTAGTTTTGAAAGTATTGTTTTTAGACCGCAATACTATTTTAAATAGGTGCAAAATACGTTCTTAGGATTAAATTTGTTTTTGGAAATTTTAATTTTCTTGCCTTTAATATCTTAGTGGTATTTGTTATTAAGGGTTCTTTTTGGGGTTTATTCTCAAATAACTTTAATATTATTCAGTTAATTCAAATGTTTTAAACATTTGTAATTTTTACAAAACTACTTCCTGAAAGAGTCAGATCGAAAAAAATCAATCATTTTAAAAAACATCCTTCAAAAGAGGATGTTTTTTTATTTAACGTCTAATGTAAGTTTCATAGGTATAATCGTAAAGATGTTTTTCATCTCTAAAATTTTCTTCGGATTCAACTAGCTGCCAGTCGGTTTTATCAATTTCAGGGAAATACGCATCAGCATCAAAGCTGTGATGAACTTTGGTTATTTCAAGTATATCAGCATGCCTCATTCCTAAATTATAAATCTCACCTCCACCAATGATGTAAGAATCTTCATTTTCAGGGCAAACAGAAATCGCTTTTTCAATACTGTCTACAACAATGCAGCCTTCAGGATTATAATCCTTTTGACGTGTTATTACAACATGAACTCTGTTGGGTAATGGTTTCGGGAAGCTTTCAAAAGTTTTTCTTCCCATAATAATGTGATGATTGGTTGTAAGCGATTTGAATCTTTTGAAATCATTTGGCAAATGCCATACTAACTCATTATTTTTTCCAAGAGCATTATTTTCGGCAACAGCCGCTATCATTATAATCATGGTATTCTAAAACTAAATTTTATTATCGGTATTCTCATTTATTTTGGACTCTAACTGACTAATTCTTTTTTGCTGTAAAGCAACAAGTCTGTCAATTTGTTCTCTTTCCCATTTTTTATTCATAAATCTGTCCGTAATATAGATTTTGATAAAGTGTAAAATGAAGATGAAAAACCATATTGTAATGCCCCAAATACACCAGTTTTGATTTGTGTTAGCGCCAAAACCAAAAAATCTGTTTGCAATAAATAAAAATAAACTGCCTAAGAGAAAAAGTACAAAGTGAAAATATAGGATTTTCTTTTGCCTAAGTCTTCTTCGGGCGTATTCGTATTGTTCGTGCACTTCTTTTTCCATAAGACAATTAATGAATAATGAGGTTATAAAGTTAAAATTTATTTTGAATTCATGGTGTTTTTGATCGTATAATATTTATGTTCAAAGGAATGCTAAATGAGAAACACGAAATTATTTGCACTTTAAATTATTAATGTAGTTGAAAAAATATGCCGTTTTTGATATTATCATAAATCGATAAGTAGGTTGTTGAATGTTCAGCTGAATTTCTGTAATTTAGGTGTATAAATCTAAAAACTAAATAGTTATGTCTTTAAAGAAACAATTTATCAAAACAAAACCAGTGTGTAAAGTTACTTTTTCTGTAGAGGCTAAAGATGCAAATTCGGCTGCTGTAGTGGGAGATTTTAACAATTGGAATCCGGAAGAAGGTGCTTTAAGCAAGTTAAAAAACGGAACTTTTAAAGCAACTTATGACTTAGTAAAGGATGCTATTTATGAGTTTAAATATGTAATTGACGGATTATATGTGAATGATCCTGAAGCTGATTCTTATAAATGGAATGATTTTGCAGGAAGTGAAAATAGTGTTTTAGTTGTATAAAAAATCCGCTCATACAAGCGGATTTTTTTTATTTATACAGCAACACTTCCTTTTATGCCAGCATGTGGTTCATAATCTAAAAGCGTGAAGTCATTATAATCAAAATCAAAAATATTTTTGATATCCGGATTTAAAATCATTTTTGGTAATGGTTTTGGCTCGCGGCTTAATTGCAACTCCAATTGTTCGATATGATTGTTGTAAATATGTGCATCACCAAAAGTGTGAATAAATTCGCCTGCGTCTAAATCACAAACCTGAGCAATCATCATAGTTAACAATGCATAAGAAGCGATATTAAAAGGAACTCCTAAAAATATGTCAGCACTTCGTTGATACAATTGACAAGAAAGTTTGCCTTTTGTCTCGCCTTTTTCAATATCGGGACTCGAAACATAAAATTGAAAAAAGGCATGGCAAGGAGGTAAAGCTGCCTTGTTGTTTGCTACGTTTTCTTCGAATGATTTTTTTGTATCCGGCAGAACAGATGGGTTCCATGCAGAAACCAGCATTCTTCGGCTATTTGGATTTGTTTTCAGTTCGGTAATCAATTCAGAGATCTGATCAATTTCTTCGCTATTCCAATTACGCCATTGATGTCCGTAAACAGGGCCTAAGTCTCCATTTGAGTCTGCCCAGGCATCCCAAATTTTTACTCCATTATCCTGTAGGTATTTAATATTGGTATCACCTTTTAAAAACCAAAGCAATTCGTAAATGATAGATTTTAAGTGTAGTTTTTTGGTAGTAACCATTGGGAAACCTTCACTTAAATCAAAACGCATTTGGTAACCAAAAACACTTTTTGTTCCTGTTCCTGTTCGGTCTCCTTTTTGGCAACCGGTTTCTAAAACATGTTTTACTAAATCTAAGTATTGTTTCATAATTTGATTATTCGGTTATTCGTTGAACTGTTTAATCGATTAAACAATAAGAATTAACGTTTCGAGATTTCGTCTCTGATTTTAGCGGCTTTCTCATAATCTTCCTGAGAAACGGCCTGGTCTAAAAGTTCATTTAATTCCTGTAATGTATGTTTTGCATATACATCGCCAGATTGATTGCTTTCTTCTTCGTGACCAAAAGTTTCCGGATTAGAAAGTACGTCATCAATTTCCTGAGCACCAGAATCGGTGTCTGCAGTATTTGATTTTAAATAAATTCCGGCTTTATCCAGTATGTTTTTATAAGTGAAAATCGGAGCATTGAAACGCAAAGCAAGTGCAATTGCATCAGAAGTTCGGGCATCAATAATTTCTTCGATTTTGTCTCTTTCGCAGATTAAACTTGAATAGAAAACACCGTCTACCAATTTGTGAATGATTACTTGTTTTACAACAATATCAAATCTTTCAGCAAAGTTTTTAAATAAATCGTGTGTTAATGGGCGAGGAGGTTTTATTTCTTTTTCTAAGGCAATAGCAATCGATTGGGCTTCAAAAGCACCAATAACAATTGGTAATTTTCTTTCACCATCAACTTCATTCAAAATTAGGGCATAAGCGCCATTTTGAGTTTGACTGTATGAAATTCCTTTTATGGACAATTTTACTAGACTCATATATATGGGTAAAAAAGGGCAATTAATGCCTCATTTTAATACTTTTTTTGATTGAAAAATAAAGGTGCAATTTTAATCAAAAAATATGGAACAAAAAAGCTACCTAAAACAAAGATACGATTATCTTGTTTTTAGGCAGCTATATTTTGATAGAGAATTTTAAATTAAGAATGTTGTGCTTTAAAAGCTTTTAATTTCTCTGTTAATTTAGGTACAATTTCAAAAGCATCTCCAATAATACCATAATCAGCCACTTTAAAGAAGGGAGCTTCTGGATCACTGTTGATTACGACTTTTACTTTTGATGAGTTGATTCCGGCAATATGCTGAATCGCTCCAGAAATTCCAATGGCAATATATAAGTTTGTTGCTACCGGTTTTCCTGTTTGTCCAACGTGTTCGCTGTGAGGTCTCCATCCTAAATCTGAAACTGGTTTAGAGCATGCTGTTGCAGCGCCTAATACTGAAGCTAAATCTTCAACTAATCCCCAGTTTTCTGGTCCTTTCAAACCACGTCCGCCAGAAACTACGATGTCAGCATCAGCGATAGAAACTTTTCCGGTTACTTTTTCTACTGATTCTACTTTTACTCCAAAATCATTATCTCCAATTGATGGATTGAAATCTTCTTCAGTTGCAGATCCTGCGCTTTCGAAAATTCCGTAAGAGTTTTTAGCTAAACCAAGAACTTTTACATCTGTACTGATTTCAGTAATGTTGAAAGCTTTGTTTGAGAAAGCATTTCTTTTTACCTGAAAAGGTGAGGTGCTAACCGGCAATCCAACAACATTTGAAGCGAAACCTGCGTTTAGCGCAACTGCAACTAATGATGAAAGATAAATACTGTCTGTTGTAGAAGAAAGCAATACTAATTTTGTTCCTTCTTTCTCAGCAGCCTGTTTGATAACATCGGCGTAAGCCTTAGCTGTAAAACCTGCTAATTTATCGTTGTTTACTTTTAGTACTTTATCAACTCCGTACTTTGACAATTCGCTTACATCACTGATGTTTACAGTCAAAGCCGTTACAGTTGTTCCTAATGATTCTGCTACTTTCTTAGCGTAAGAAGCTAATTCAAAAGCAACTTTTTTAAATTTTCCTTCTGCAGATTCTGCATATATTAATATTGACATTTTTTTTTTGTTTAAAAGTTTAAAGTTTCAGGTTCCAAGTTCGAAAACGGAAACTGTGACTGAATACTGATTACTAGATTACTTTCGCTTCGTTGTGTAATAAGTTGATTAACTCATCTAAATTATCAGGAGAAACTAATTTCACTGCTGATTTAGGAGCTGGTTTTTCAAATTTCACCGCTTTAGTGTTAACCGGAGCGTCAACTGGTTCAAGAATAGTCAATGCTTTTGTTCTTGCTGTCATAATTCCTCTCATGTTTGGAATACGCAAATCTTTTTCTTCAACAAGACCTTTTTGTCCGCCGATAATTAATGGTAAAGTAGTGCTTACAGTTTCTTTTCCACCATCGATTTCACGAACTGCTTTTACATTAGTTCCTTCTACTGTTAATGAAGTACAAGAGTTTAAAAAGTTTGAACCTAAAATTCCTGCAATCATTCCAGGAACCATTCCACCATTGTAGTCTAAAGATTCTTTTCCCGCAATTACAAGATCATAACCACCATTTTTAATTACTTCTGCTAATTGTTTTGCAACAAAAAAACCATCAGTTGGATTAGCGTTTACGCGAATTGCTTCGTTTGCACCAATTGCCAATGCTTTACGTAAAGTTGGCTCTGTATCAGGTCCTCCAACATTAACAACAGTTACAGTTGCTCCTTGTTGCTCCTGAAACCAAATTGCACGTGTTAAACCAAACTCGTCATTAGGATTAATTACATATTGTACACCGTTGGTATCAAATTCTGAATCACCATTGGAAAAGTTAATTTTTGAAGTAGTATCAGGCACATGGCTGATGCAAACTAATATTTTCATAAGTATATATTTTATATTTATAATATGCTTTGACAAATTTAGAAATTAAAATTGGAATAATATACTATGCATGCATAATATTTTTTAAAAACTATTACGTTTTTGAAGATTATGGAATTTGAAAGTGCTTTTGTTAGAATTTGAAATTGAAAATTCAGTTATTGGCTCTGATTCTTAGGAATTTTGCAATGCTAATCCGGTAGAGAGCTGTTAAATTTGAAGTGCATGTGTACTAATTTTTGATTTGTTCCGTTTGAAGATAGAATTCGCTGAAATCAGAATTAAACAAATAAGATGGTGTTTGTCTGAAAAATGGGTTTATGGGTGGAATAATCACAATTATATCGATTTCGTAAATATCACGATAAAATTTTAAACGTTAAAAGCGAAAGAAGAGGGCGAAGTTCGTGTGATTTTAAATTCAATTTATGCTTTTAAGTTATTTAAAATATTTATTTTTGCTCTTCAGAAAATTCAACATACAATATAAATATGAGAACAATACAATTTAGAGAGGCCATTTGTGAAGCGATGAGCGAAGAAATG
Source organism: Flavobacterium sp. LAR06 (assembly GCF_041946075.1). Classification (NCBI taxonomy): domain Bacteria; kingdom Pseudomonadati; phylum Bacteroidota; class Flavobacteriia; order Flavobacteriales; family Flavobacteriaceae; genus Flavobacterium; species Flavobacterium sp. LAR06. The sequence continues at coordinate 5,908 of NZ_JAUTYT010000029.1, forward strand.
CGTCACGATGAATCCATATATTTAATGGGCGAAGAAGTTGCAGAATATAACGGAGCTTACAAAGCTTCAAAAGGAATGCTTGCTGAGTTTGGTGAAAAAAGAGTAATCGATACTCCAATTGCTGAGCTTGGTTTTACAGGAATTGCAGTAGGATCAGCTATGAACGGTTGTCGTCCTATCGTAGAGTATATGACTTTCAACTTCTGTTTAGTTGGTATTGATCAAATTATAAATAATGCTGCTAAAATGCGTCAAATGACTGGTGGACAATTTAATGTGCCAATCGTTTTTCGTGGACCAACTGCTTCTGCAGGTCAATTAGGGGCAACTCACTCTCAAGCTTTAGAAAACTGGTTTGCTAATACTCCTGGTCTTAAAGTTGTAGTTCCTTCTACACCTTATGATGCAAAAGGACTTTTGAAATCTGCAATTCGTGATAATGATCCTGTAATTTTTATGGAATCTGAGCAAATGTATGGTGATAAGGGTGAAGTGCCAGACGGAGAATACACAATTCCATTAGGAGTTGCTGATGTTAAACGTGAAGGTACAGATGTTACTATCGTTTCTTTTGGAAAAATTATCAAGGAGGCTTTTATTGCTGCTGATGAATTAGCTAAAGAAGGAATTTCATGTGAGATTATCGATTTAAGAACAGTTCGTCCAATGGACAATGAAGCGATTCTAAAATCAGTTAAGAAAACAAATCGTTTGGTAATTTTAGAAGAAGCTTGGCCATTTGCAAGTATTTCATCTGAAATCACTTATATCGTTCAGGAACAGGCTTTCGATTTTCTTGATGCGCCAATTCAACGTATTACAACTGCGGATACTCCTGCTCCTTACTCTCCTGTTTTACTAAAAGACTGGTTGCCAAATGCAGCTGATGTCGTAAAAGCAGTAAAGAAAGTAATGTACAAATAATCAAATAAACAATACTTATAAAACTTCATCAGTCATATTAATTGATGAAGTTTTTTTTTTGCCAGATGATGAAGAAAATAATTTTACTCAGCCTGTTTTTTGTATTTGCACTCGCGAATATTGCTACTGCACAAACTAAAGTGAGCGGAATTGTTTTGGATAAATTGAATCAGCCTGTTCCGTTTGCTAATATTGTTTTTAAGGGTTCAAATACCGGAATAGTTTCAAATGAAGATGGCCGTTTTTATTTAGAGTCGCCAAAAACGTACACGGCATTGTTAGTTACTTCTGCAGGATTTTCAGATAAAGAAATTCCTTTGGAAAAAACAGTTAATTATAATTTTAAAATTGTTTTAAGCGAAGCTGAAGCATTAAACGAAGTTGTAATTTTTACAGGAAAAACATCAAAAAAGAATAACCCGGCACTAGATATTTTGAGAAAAATTTGGGAACGAAAACGTAAAAACGGTCTGTACCAATTCAATCAGTATCAAATGCAGAAGTACGAAAAAATCGAGTTTGATATGAACACGATTGACAGTGCTTTCATGAAAAATAAGCTCTTTAAAGGAATGGAGTTTGTTTTTAATCATGTGGATACTTCTGATGTTACAGGAAAAACATACCTGCCAATTTTTATCAATGAATCTGTGTATGATGTATACGGTGACAATAAATTAAAGAAAACAAAAGAAAATATTGCCGGAAGTAAAACTTCTGGTTTCAATGGAAATCAACAGATTCTATCTTTTGTAAAAGATCTTTATTCAGATTATAATATTTACGATAATCATCTTACTTTTTTTGATAAAAGTTTTACAAGTCCACTTTCAAAAACAGGAATTGACGTTTACAATTATGTCTTAAAAGACAGTGCTTATATCGATAAAAAATGGTGTTATAATATTGTTTTTTATCCAAGACGAAAAAACGAATTAACATTTAAAGGAGATTTTTGGGTAAACGATACCACTTTTGCTATTAAGAAAATTAATATGGGCGTTACTAAAAGCGCTAATATTAACTGGGTAAAAGATATTTATATAGAACAGGAATTTGATGTAGAAAATGACTCTGTTTTTCTGTTGACACGCGATTATATGATGTCTGATTTTGCTTTGAATAAAAAGGAAAAATCCAAAGGCGTTTATGGAAAACGAACGACCTTATATCGAAATCATAAATTCAATATTCAAAAACCCGAGAAGTTTTATAAAGAAGAGGTTAATTATATTGACAATGAGGTTTATGATAGACCGGACGAGTTTTGGGAAGAGAACCGCTTTGAGAAATTAAATAAAGACGAATTGGGTATTTATAAAATGCTCGATACTTTGCAGACTGTCAAACGATTTAAACAAATATACAATCTGGTTTCCATTTTAGGAAGTGGTTACGTCGAGTTTAAAAATTTTGACTTTGGACCTATTTTCTCCACATTTGGCTACAATGAAGTCGAAGGATTAAGGATTCGAGCGGGAGGAAGAACTTATTTTGGACCAAATGACCCTTGGCGTATACAGGCGTACACCGCATATGGTTTTGATGATAATAAATTCAAATATGGTGTTTCAGGAAAATGGATGCTTGATAAGAAAAAACGATTTATTATTTCTGGAGGAAACAGGCGTGACATTGAACAAATTGGTGCGAGCTTAACTACAACAAATGATATTTTAGGACGAAGTTTTGCTTCTTCGGCGTTTTTCACAACAGGAAGTAACGGAAAGCTGACCAATATTAATTTGAGTAACATTTCGGTTGAAATGGAACCGATGAAGAATTTTGTTGTGCAGGCAGGGCTTTCTTATAGAACTTTAGAATCTGCTTCGCCTACTTTTAGTTTAGATTATTATACCACTTTGCCAAGCCCTTCAAATCCTGCAGGAGTTGTAGCAAGTGCGGTAACACAATCTGAAGCTAATATTCAGTTTGAGTTTATGCCAAACCGAAAAACTATTGGTTTTGGAGTAGAGCGTGATCTTGTCGATAGTCCATTTAGTCATTTCTTTGTTAACTTTAGTTATGGTTTAAAAGGTGTTTTTAATAGTGATTTTGCTTATGAAAAAATACAGATTTACTATAAGCAACCTATTATAATCGGGCCTTTAGGAAGATCTAATATTATTTTAGAAACAGGTAAGACTTTTGGAACAATTCCGTTAGGATTAATGAGTGTTATTCCGGGTAACCAGACTTATTTCACCATTGAAAATACGTTTAGTAACTTGAATTTCTACGAATTCATAACAGATCAGTATACGACCTTACAATGGAATCATGATTTTGGAGGAAGATTATTTGCCAGAATCCCATTTATGAGAAAATTAAATTGGAGAGAATTTGTTGGTGTAAAAGGAGTTTACGGAACCATATCAGCTGCAAACAGAGCCATCAATGCTTCTGATCAGCCTTATAATGCACCGGAAAATGTATATTGGGAATACAATGCGGGGATAGGGAATATCTTTAAGGTTTTCCGAATTGATTTCTCCTGGAGAGGTAGTTATTTAAATGCTCCGGATGCTAATAAATTTGCAGTAAAAGGATCTTTTGGGTTCTATTTCTAAAAATAAAAATTATTGCCACAAAGACGCCAAGTCGCTAAGTTTACTTCTTTGCAACTTGGCGTTTTTCTGTATATAATAGTATTTCACGCAGATTATTTAGATTTAAGCTGATCTGCGCAGATTTTATATTTTCGGTTTAAAGAAATAAATCTGCTGAATCTGCAAAATCTGCGAGCAAAAAAACTTCGCAACTTTAAAAGATTATTTTTTATTTTGAAATAGACTAAGAACTACAGTAATGCAAGAAGCCATCGATTTTCTATCAACCAAAAATCCAATATTTCAGGAAATTATTGAGAAATATGGTTTACCTCCAATTCCGAAACGTCCTCAGGGTTTTGAAACTTTGGTGTTGCTAATACTCGAACAACAAGTTTCTATTGATTCGGCGAAAGCCACATTTTTAAAAATTAAAGCCTATACAACTTGTAATCCTGAAACCATGGCGATTTTGCCAGATGAAGAATTTCGAGCTTTGGGTGTAAGTCGCCAAAAAACAAAATACATTAAAATCCTTGCTGAAGCAGTTTTAAATAAGGAATTAGATATTGAAAGTCTGGCTTCAAAATCGGCAAAAGAAGTCAGGGAAGAACTTATTAAGTTAAAAGGAATCGGAAATTGGACTATCGATATTTACTTAATGTTCTGTCTTCAGGAACCAGATTTGATTCCGCTAGGCGATATTGCAGTTGTGAATACGATCAAGGAATTATTGGATATTCACGACAAAAACGAAATGGAAATCCATGCTGAACAATGGAGCCCCTATCGATCTTATGCGACCTATTTACTGTGGCATTATTATTTAAATAAACGAAACAGAAAAATTACATATTAACTGTTTGTTATTTAACAGAAAAGTATGTAGATTAATGCAGTTTTTTATTGTAAAAAAGGATTCTTTAGTTACTTTTGCAATCGAATTTATAGAAATAATAAAAAACGAAAATGACCGCAGACAAACTAACGACTTTCGATGTATTGATCGAAATACCAAGAGGAAGCAGAAATAAATATGAGTACGATTTTGAAATCAAAAGAATGCGTTTTGACAGAATGTTATTCTCTTCAATGATGTACCCTGCTGATTACGGATTTATTCCTGAAACTTTAGCTCTTGATGGTGATCCTCTTGATGTATTGGTTTTGATCAATGAACCTACTTTCCCTGGATGTGTTATTGAAGTAAAGCCAATTGGTGTTTTCCACATGGCAGATGATAAAGGACCGGACGAAAAAATTATTTGTGTACCAGTTTCAGATCCAATCTGGAATTCATTAAATGATTTATCTGATATTAATGGACACTTATTGAAAGAAATCGAGCATTTCTTCCAGGTTTACAAAGATCTTGAAAACAAGCAAGTAGATGTTGAAGGTTGGGGAGACGTAAACGAAGCATTTGCAATTATTGCTGAGTGTACTAAGCGTTTTGATGATATCGAAAACAAACCAGAGGGATTATTTAGCATTAAATAATTTTTACCCTATTCTATTATAAAAAAAGCAATACTCCGTTAGGAGTATTGCTTTTTTGTTTAAATTCGTTTTAGTTAGTTTATTGACTATTAACCAAAACCATTACTATATTATGAATGCATTTATGATTTACTTGCCAATTGTCATGGCAATTTTAGGATTACTTTTCATGGGAATAAAAAGGACTTGGGTTTTAAAACAAGATGCGGGAGACGGTAAAATGAAAGAAATTTCAGATCACATTTATGAAGGAGCCCTCGCATTTTTAAAAGCTGAATATCGATTGTTAACTTTTTTTGTAATTGGTGCCAGTTTAGTATTAGCCGGAATTTCTTTCATCGTTCCTACCACACATATATTAATAGTAGTTGCTTTTATTTTTGGTGCATTTTTCTCTGCTTTGGCTGGAAATATGGGAATGAAAATAGCAACAAAAACGAATGTTAGAACAACGCAGGCTGCGCGTACAAGTTTGCCTCAGGCTTTGAAAGTTTCTTTTGGAGGCGGAACCGTAATGGGGTTAGGAGTTGCTGGTCTTGCTGTTTTAGGATTGACAGGTTTTTTTATTGTTTTCTTTCAGATATTCATGAATGGAGCCTGGACATCATCTGAGGATATGACTAAGGTTTTAGAGACTTTGGCAGGATTTTCACTTGGTGCAGAATCAATCGCTTTGTTTGCCAGAGTTGGAGGTGGAATTTATACTAAAGCTGCTGACGTTGGTGCCGATTTAGTAGGTAAAGTAGAAGCTGGAATCCCGGAAGATGATCCTCGTAATCCTGCTACAATCGCAGATAACGTAGGAGATAATGTGGGAGACGTTGCAGGTATGGGAGCCGATTTATTTGGTTCGTATGTGGCAACAGTTTTGGCTGCAATGGTTTTAGGGAATTATGTTATCAAAGATATGGGCGGTTCTATTCAGGATGCTTTTGGAGGAATTGGTCCAATCTTACTTCCAATGGCAATTGCCGGTTTTGGAATTTTATTTTCGATTATCGGAACTATGTTAGTGAAAATCTCTGATGATAATGCCAAAGAAGCACAAGTACAAAAAGCATTAAATATAGGAAACTGGGTTTCAATTGCTTTAACTGCAATTGCCTGTTTCTTCTTAGTACAACATATGTTACCGGAGACAATGCAAATGAGCTTCTTTGGAGAAGGTTCTAAAGATATTTCATCAATGCGTGTTTTTTATGCCACTTTGGTTGGATTAGTAGTTGGTGGAGCCATTTCATCAGTAACAGAATATTATACTGGACTAGGCACAAAACCAGTAATGGCAATTGTACAAAAATCATCTACAGGAGCAGGAACTAACGTAATTGCCGGTTTGGCGACAGGTATGGTTTCTACTTTTCCAACCGTTTTATTATTTGCAGCGGCAATCTGGATTTCTTATGCTTTGGCAGGATTTTATGGAGTTGCATTAGCAGCTTCGGCAATGATGGCGACTACAGCAATGCAGTTAGCAATTGATGCTTTCGGACCAATCTCAGATAATGCTGGAGGAATTGCAGAAATGAGTGAATTACCAAAAGAAGTACGTACAAGAACAGATATTTTAGATTCAGTAGGAAACACTACAGCAGCAACAGGAAAAGGTTTTGCAATTGCATCTGCAGCATTAACTTCATTAGCTTTGTTTGCCGCTTATGTAACATTTACAGGAATTGATGGAATCAATATTTTTAAAGCACCAGTTTTAGCTATGTTATTTGTCGGAGGAATGATTCCGGTAGTATTCTCAGCTTTGGCAATGAATTCTGTTGGAAAAGCAGCGATGGATATGGTGTACGAAGTACGTCGTCAGTTTAAGGAAATTCCAGGAATCATGGAAGGAACCGGAAAACCGGAGTATGGAAAATGTGTTGAAATCTCTACAAAAGCTGCTTTACGCGAAATGATGCTACCTGGAATTTTGACAATTGGTTTCCCGATTGCAATTGTGTTGTTAGGTAAATTAGTTTATGGAGATAACAATCAGTTAATTGCTGAAATGTTAGGAGGGTATATGGCAGGAGTTACTGTTTCTGGAGTGCTTTGGGCAGTTTTTCAAAACAATGCCGGAGGTGCTTGGGACAATGCTAAAAAATCTTTTGAAGCTGGAGTTATGATTAACGGCGAAATGACTTATAAAGGTTCTGATGCACATAAAGCTGCTGTAACCGGAGATACAGTTGGAGATCCGTTTAAAGATACTTCTGGTCCATCAATGAATATCTTGATTAAATTGACCTGTTTAATAGGTCTTGTAATTGCTCCAATATTAGGAGAAGGGCATTCTTCATCAACTATGACTGAAAAAGCATCATGCTGTAAAAAGGAAATTTCAGTAACTGGTGTTTCTAAATGTGGAGATTTATCAGGAATGACAAAAGAAGAATGTATTAAAATGTGCAAAGAAAAAGGATGTACTGCTGAAGAAACAGCAAAATGTTTAGCGCATTATGACACAAATGGAAAGTATGCTAACCAAAGAACAGATTGTTTTGATACAACTAAATACAGCAAAAATAAAGTTGAAGTTAATTTGTCAACTACGAACGGTGTTACAGTTGGAACGGTAACAAAAACTGAAAACGGAAAAACAACAACTGAAGTTTACGAAGGAACTGAAGCGGAGGTTAAAGCAAAGATTGAAGCTGCGAAATAATATAGACTGATGACCTTTGTCAAAGTTTTAAACTTTGACAAAGGTTTTGAAACAAAAAATGCCTCTAAAATTTTTAGAGGCATTTTTTTATTAGTGCAAATCCGTGGAATTTGTGTTTTTAAAACAACCCGTTTAATTCAGCATCAATACGGTTTATGATGTTTCCTAAATCTTCTGGATTGTCTACGAAGTTAATGTTGTCAACATCTATAATCAAAAGTTTTCCTTTGTTATAAGTCTGAATCCAGGCTTCATATCTTTCATTCAGTCGGCTTAGGTAATCAATCGAAATTGAATTCTCGTATTCGCGTCCGCGTTTATGAATTTGCCCTACTAAATTAGGAATAGAACTTCTTAAGTAAATTAATAAATCAGGAGCTTTTACTAAGGATTCCATCAATTCAAATAATGAAGTGTAATTTTCGAAATCACGACTCGTCATTAATCCCATAGAATACAAGTTGGGAGCAAAAATATAGGCATCCTCATAAATTGTTCTATCCTGAATGATTTTTTTTCCGCTTTCGCGAATTTGCTGCACCTGACGAAACCTGCTGTTTAAGAAATAAATCTGCAAATTAAATGACCAACGCTCCATTTGGTGATAAAAATCATCTAGATAAGGATTATCAACAACATCTTCATAATGGGGTTCCCATTTAAAATGTTTGGCCAATAATTTAGTCAAAGTTGTTTTTCCAGCGCCTATGTTTCCTGCTATTGCTATGTGCATTACGGTGTTACGATTTTATAATTGGTGATTTCTTTAGTTGTAAAAATAGATAAAATTTGGTCTTTGTAACAGAATTTATCAAAGCTTTTTTGTAAAATTTCAATTTCATAAACGGTATCTGAATTTGTGCTGCTAATGTCTTTAAAATACAACAAATTAGCTTTGCTGAAAATATATTGATGATCGTTTAAAATTTCAATCTTATCAAAGTCCACAACTTTTCCTAAGGCCCTGGTTTTTCCAAAAATATCACAAGAGAACCAATTGTTTTTTTTATCAATCCAAAAAAAGGTATTAAAGTCAGTCTGATAATATTTTATGCCGTCTGTTAAAGGGGTAGAAACTGTTTTGTATTCATTTCTTAAATAATCAAAAAGACCAATTTGTTGATTCAGGGTGTTGAAAATCCATAATTGATTTTGAGTTGACATGCCAATTGCAGGTACAACAATGGGCGTGTTGTTTTGTGAAAAATTAATTTCGGTCATTTTGTTTAATTGATTATCCAATAAAACCACCGTATTAAAATCTTCATAGAATAAAACTATTTTGAGTGGATTAAGGATATCGACTTTGGTAATATTTCCTAATGAAACATTTTTATACTCAAATATCTCATTCCCTTTAAATTTTTTAAATACATTATTTTTTATATGATAAGAAAATCCAAAAGAATCATAACCCAAAAAGTCATCAATATCAGATGTAAAGTTTGAAATTAAAGAAGCCTTTATTTTTTGATTTTGCGCAGAAACGGCAGAAAATGAACAAGCGATAAAAAGTGGTATTAAAATTTTGCGTACAGTCTTGTTCATAAGAAATGGGTTTCAAAGAAGCCAAATTACAAAAAAGTATAGTATGAAATAGAGTAAATAGCATTTTTAGTTTGATTTAGTCTTTAAACCTTTCATAATTACAACAATCTAATTAACAGTTGATTTCGTCGATAGGTTATACGTATTGATATATTTAATTTTTAGTATTTTAAAATTAATAATACATTTGAGAGTAAGTTCCCATGATGAACTCAATTTAAAAGAAAATCCAATGAAAAAAATATTTATATGTATGTCTTTGATGCTTGTGTTTACTCAAATGCGTGCACAAAAAGACTTTCAGGGAATGGCTGTTTATGAGTCAAAAACGCAAGCACCTAAAATGGAAGGAATGCGTGCAAACCGCGATATTACGCCTGAAATGCAGAAAAACATGGAAGAGCGAATGAAAAAAATGCTGGAGAAAACGTTTATTTTAAATTTCGATAAATCGGCCTCCATTTACAAAGAAGAAGAAAAGTTAGAAACTCCGGGGCAACAAGGTGGAGGAATGCGTATTATGATGAACTCTTTTATGGGTGGTGGAGGCACTTTTTATAAAGATGTGAAGAGCAAATCGTATACGGTTGATAAAGAGTTTATGGGAAAAGAGTTTCTGGTTATAGATTCTCTTCCAAAATTAAATTGGAAAATGGAATCGGAAACCAAGCAAATTGGTGGATACACTTGTTATAAAGCAACAGCAGTAAAAGAAGCCAGTAAAACAGACTTTAGAAATTTAAGGCCTAAAGATGGAGAAGACAAAAAGCCTGAAGATAAAAAAGAAGATACCAAGAAAACTTCGGGAGAAACAAAAACTAATTTTGCAGACAATTTTGAAATTCCAAAAGAGATTATTATAACTGCGTGGTATTCTCCAGAGATCCCAATAAACCAAGGTCCCGAAAACTATTGGGGTTTGCCTGGTTTAATTCTCGAAGTAAATGATGGAAGAACTACCATTTTATGTTCGAAGATTGTTTTAAATGCTAAAGACAAAGTCGAAATAAAAGCACCTACAAAAGGCAAAGTGATCTCTCAGAAAGATTACGATGAAACTGTAATTAAAAAAATGGAAGAATTTAGAGAAATGAACCGTGGTCGCGAAGGTGGTCCTGGTGCTGGCCCAGTAATGATCAGACGATAATTTTAAGCAAATCATCTTTAGATTTTTCCCATGAAAAATATACTTCTCTCCGTTATTTTATTAATGACGTCTATAACCTTTGCCCAAACGGTACGGTTTGATGGTTTTATTCAGGACGAACAGAAAAACCCTTTGGAAATGGCCAATATAATGGCCGTAAACAACGGAACAAAAGCAATGGATTCGTACGGAATTACCAATGATAAAGGAAAATTTCAGCTTACTTTAAAGTCAAATACTGTCTATACGGTTAAGGTAAGTTATCTCGGAATGAAATCTAAAGAAATTTCAATCTCAACTAATAGTGAAAACATTGTTCAGAATATTGTCATGGATGGCTCGGGAATTGAACTTGAAGGTGTCGAAATTGTTCGTGAAATGCCAGTTTCAATAAAAGGAGATACGATTGTGTATAATGCAGATTCGTTTAAATCCGGAACAGAAAAAAAGCTGGAAGATGTGTTGAAAAAATTACCGGGAGTTGAGGTAAATGCCGATGGAGAAATTGAAGTTGAAGGAAAAAAAGTCAGCAAATTAATGGTTGAAGGAAAAGATTTTTTTGACGGTGATACCAAACTGGGTGTTAAAAATATTCCTGCTGATGCAATTGATAAAATTCAGGTTTTGAGAAATTACAATGAAGTTGGTGCTTTAAAAGGTCTAGAAAATGATCAGGATAATGTGGCCATGAATATTAAACTGAAAGAAGGTAAAAAGAACTTTTGGTTTGGTGATGCAACGGCCGGAATTGGGGTTGCAGAACTAGATAGTCGCTATATTATTAATCCGAAATTATTTTATTACAGCCCAAAATATTCGATCAATTTAATTACCAATTTTAATAATATTGGAGAATTGCCTTTGACAGCCCAGGATTATTTTAAGTTCACAGGTGGATTTAAAAATATGATGAAAAAGGGTGGGAGCAATTTTAATGTTTCATCAAATGATTTAGGAATTTCTATTTTAAGAAACAATCGGGCTAAGGAAATAGAAACGAAGTTTGGCGCAACCAATTTTGCTTATTCCGTTACAAAAGTTTGGAATATTAGTGGTTTCGGAATACTTTCTGCGTCAAAAACAGATTTAGAAACCAAATCTCAAACTACGATTTTAGATTCAGGTGATCAGCAAAAAAGAGATGAGTTAACGCATCAAAAGAATAATTTGGGTCTTTTTAAATTGAGTTCGACCTATAAGCCAAACGATAAATTTCAGTTTGATTATGATATCCTAACCAAATTATCTAAACAAGACGAAGACACTGAATTGTTGCGTGAATCAATTGTAAATGATATTTCTTCTGTTGAAACGATTTTTACAAATAAAAAACAAAATCCGACTTCAATAAACCAAAATTTGAGTTTGTATTATACACAAAGCGATAAAAATATTTTTGCTTTTGAAATGCAACATTTGTATCAGGACGAAAATCCGTTTTATAATGCCAATTTACGTTCGCAGCCTTTTGATTTATCAGGATATACTGAGGGACAGCAAAGAAATGATTTGAATCAGGATCGTTTTGTAAAAACCAATAAACTCGATGCGAAACTGGATTACTATTATATGGTGACACCAAAAAGCAACATCAATATTACTTTAGGAAATACCTATTCGTATCAGGATTTCAACTCTCATATTTTTCAGATGCTGGATAATGGTGATCGAAATGATTTAAATGATTCTCAAAATAACAATCAGGTAAAGTATAATTTTAATGATACTTTTTTAGGTTTTCACTATAAGATCTTATCAGGGAAATTTACATTGACACCGGGAGTAAGTTTGCATTCGTACTCGATGACAAACACGCAATTAGGAACAGATTATTCTCAAAACTTCACAAAAGTATTACCTGATTTTTTCGCCTTATATCAAATCAAAAAATCAGAAACACTGACTTATAATTTTTCTTTGTCAAATGATTTTACAGATATTAATCAGTTGGCAGCAGGGTATGTTTTATCCGATTACAGCAGTTTGTTTAGAGGAGATCGAACTTTAGAAAATGCCACTTCTCAAGTTCATTCGCTGCGTTATTTCAAATACAATATGTTCAATTTTGAGAATATTTTTGCTAATGCCACTTATACTAAAAAAGTAGATGCCATTAAAACCAAAGCCGATTTTGATGGAATTAATCAATCATCAGTGCCTTACAATTCTAATTTGGCAGATGAAACTTTTTCAGGGATGGGGAGTTACGGACGCTCTTTTTTAAAGAATTACAAAGCATCAGTAGTTGCAAGTTTCAATTGGTCAAAATTTAATAACATTCAGAATAATGTGCTGGCCACCACAGAAAGTTTTACTCAAAGTTATACTGTAAGAGCTTCGACAAACTATAAAAACTTTCCGAATTTAGAAGTAGGTTACAACGCATTAATCAATCAATATAGTGGTTCAACCTACTATACAGACAAACCTTTTGCAAGATTAGATTATTACTTCTGGAACAGCTTCTCATTTGTTTCAGAATATGAATTCTATCATTATTATAATTCGGACAAAACAGTTGATAACGAATATGATTTTTTAAGTGCTAGTTTGATTTATCAGAAAAAAGACAGTAAGTGGGAATATAAAGTCTCTGGTACCAACTTATTAAATACTACATTTCTCAATGATGATAGCTTCTCACAGTTCTCTACACGTGTTTCGCAATACACAGTGCAGCCTCGTTACATTATCTTTTCGGTGAAATATAATTTATAGTATTTTAATTACAAAACTTCTTTTTTGTGATTTGTTTAATGGGGAATGCGATATCTTTGCACGCAATATTAATAACCAAAATTGTAAGCATGCGTAATTTTATCTGGAGTTTCTCAGTGTTTTTTTGTGCACTATATTCTTCTTTCTCTCAAACAAAAAGTATTGAAAAAGGAACCTATCTTTCAACAAATAAAGGGCAAAAAATTAAGTTGAATTTATTAGATGATAATAAGTATGAATTGGTTTTTTATTCAGGCGATTATGAAATTAAAGGCGATTCACTATTGTTTTCGCAGAAGATAAAGTCGGAAAATGCTTTTGATGTTGCTTTTGCAACTGATAATAAAGCACAGAAGATTAAAATTAAATTTTTAGATCCTTCTTATTATTCTTTCTACATAGGAACTCAAAATTCAAATGATCCCGTTCAGTATCAAAAAATAACTGATATCAGAACGAAGGTTGATCCGGAATGGACTCAGACCAATTTAGATTTTGAAATAGATAAAGCAGACTATTTGTATTTGGTTTATGAAGATTACAATGGTGAAAGTAAATTGTCAAAATTTGCTCTGCCAAAAGATGTTTCTGAAGTGACAGTTAATTACCAACTGGCAGCTTTAGACGATTTAAATATTGCCGGATTCTTTGATAAAAAAACAAAAGAGTTGAAAATTTCCGAGCAAAAAGGAAAAAATCCATTGGTTTTTTTAAATGAAAAAGACACACCTCAAGCCTCAGTTTCTAAGGTTGTTCCGGTTGAAAATCAAACTATTTCAAACTGGACTTATCCTGGAAAAGAAGCATTGATAAGTGATGATTTTGGTTCGGATGGTGCAGTGGTTGATAGTGCTGCCGTTGTTGTAGATGCCTATGCTCCTCCCGTACCTCCTAAGAGTGATTTTAAATTGAAAATTGAAAGCAATTTAAAAAATGCTATTTCATCAACTAAAAATAAACTTTTGGTTGTGTATGTCAATAGTAAAAATCCGGCGGTGAAATCTGATTTTGATACTTTCGTAAAAGATCAGGAAGCGCAGCTTGGATATACTATGTATGATGGATATAATGCTGAATATGATCTTTTTAATTATTATTTGGCTTCCGCCGAAGATAAAAAATGGTTGAAAACCAATAAAATAACAGATAATCCAAGTATAATTGTATTAAATGAAAACGGAGATATTTTAGCAACTTCAAAAGCTAAGTTGTCTGAGAAACAACCTCAATTCAATTATTATGACGGATTTTATAAAAAAGCTCAGCGAGTAAATGCTTTGCTTTCTTTTGATAAAGTAATTAAAAATAAAAAAACAAAGGATGCAGATTTGATTATGGCTTTTAATAAAGCGGCTGTTCTCGAAATGCCTTACGATTATGATTATGCTGAAACAAGTACAGAAAATCCTGAAGATTTTAAACTTGCCAAAGTGACGCTGGATAAAAAAACAGTTTCTCAAAACTGGAAAAAAGTAATTGAAGCGCATCAAAAAGATGCAAAACCAAACCTGTATTTGGTAGAAACAATTCTGAAAGAAATTAAAAATCAAGGATTTTATAAGCAATTTTTTAATGAAGATAAAGTGTTGACAGATACTGATTTCCTATCCATTGATTATTTGGTAAAACATGCTGATGCAATTGAAGCGCAAAGAGTAGCTTTTAATGAAAAAGAAGGAGAAAAGCATTTAGTAGGTAATGTGATTGCTGAGATTACTTCGGCATTACAACAAAATACCTATATAGAAGCTGATGGCGTTCCTGCGGAAGCAAATAAAGACAAGACCATATCAGTTTATAAAAAGATAATTGGTTCGGGAAAAGGAAACTTTGAATCTTACCGCAATTATTTTGCCTATTTGGGTGAAGCAGAAGATAAGGATGGTTCGAATACAAGTTATTTAAAAGAGTTTAGCAGTTATTTCAATGCCAATTTAGCAATTGATAAAGGAAGTGCGATTGAACAATTAGATGAAATGTATGCGACTTTAGACCCAATTTCTGATTACTCCTATAACGGTTGGAATGCATTTAAAGAATACCATTCAAACTTATGTAATTCCGCTGCATGGACAGTAGTTTTAAAACCGGGTAATGCTAACTTTTTAAAATCTGCAATCGGTTGGTCTGAATATAGTTTGGCGGTAACCAAAAACAATCCTTATTATCTAGATACTTTGGCCCAACTGTATTATAAGGATGGACAAAAACAAAAAGCTGTCGAAACTCAAACATTAGCTGTGAAATATTTAAGTGCTGAGGTAGAAGTGGAAACAGCAGATGAAATACGTGAGACCCTAACAAAGATGCAGGACGGAAGATATTAAGAAATACTCTAAAGCAAAAAAAAGAGGCTGTCTAATTATTTAGACAGCCTCTTTTTGTATATAAAGTTTCAGATTAATTACAATCCGAAAGCAGCTTTTACTTTGTCAACGAAATCAAGTTTTTCCCAAGTGAACAACTCAACAGTAACTGTTTTTTCGTTTCCTCCCGGAGCAGAAAAAGTTTTAGTTACTACTTCTGGTTTACGTCCCATGTGTCCGTAAGCAGCAGTTTCGCTATAAATAGGATTTCTTAATTTCAAACGTTGTTCGATAAAGTAAGGACGCATATCAAAAATAGCTTCTACTTTTTTAGCGATTTCACCGTTAGTTAAGTTTACTTTAGAAGTTCCGTAAGTATCAATAAAAATACCCATTGGTTCAGCAACTCCAATTGCATAAGAAACCTGTACAAGGATTTCGTCAGCAACACCTGCAGCAACTAAGTTTTTAGCGATATGACGAGTAGCATAAGCAGCACTTCTGTCTACTTTACTTGGATCTTTTCCAGAGAAAGCACCACCACCGTGAGCTCCTTTTCCACCGTAAGTATCAACAATGATTTTTCTTCCTGTTAAACCAGTATCTCCGTGAGGTCCTCCAATAACGAATTTTCCTGTTGGGTTAATGTGGTAGTTGATTTTATCATTAAATAAATGCGCGTGAGCTGGATTTTTAGCGATAATCCTTGGAATCAGGATTTCGATAATATCTTTTTTGATTTTAGCCAACATTGTAGCCTCTTCATCAAAATCATCGTGTTGAGTTGAGATTACAATCGCATCAATACGAGTTGGTTTGTTATCGTCGCTATATTCTAAAGTTACCTGAGATTTAGCATCTGGACGTAAATAAGTGATTTCTTTATTTTCACGTCTTAAAATAGCTAACTCCTGCAATAATTTATGAGATAAATCAAGTGCCAATGGCATGAAGTTTTCAGTTTCGTTAGTTGCGTAACCAAACATCATTCCCTGGTCACCTGCACCTTGTTCTTCTGGCTTAGCTCTGTCTACACCTTGATTGATATCAGCAGATTGTTCGTGAATTGCTGATAAAATTCCACAAGAATTTGCTTCAAACATGTACTCGCTTTTAGTATATCCAATTTTACGGATTACTTCACGGGCAATTTGTTGCACATCAAGGTAAGTATTCGATTTTACTTCACCAGCCAAAATTACCTGACCAGTTGTAACTAAAGTTTCACATGCTACTTTTGAGTCAGCATCAAATGCCAAGAAGTTATCAATTAATGCATCCGAAATTTGATCTGCAACTTTGTCTGGATGCCCTTCACTAACAGATTCTGACGTAAATAAATAAGCCATAATAATTTATTAAATTAAAATTAAGTGAGGAAAAAAATTGCTTAAAAAGGGCTAAAGGAGAAAGTCTGCTTTAGCATTTTTTACTGCCGAAATTTATCTTTCAGCATTCATAACGAACCGTTTCATTATGAAGAGGTTGCAATCAGTTCAAATTTTTCCTCTGTATTCGGGTGCAAAAGTACAAAACCATTTTGATTTGCAAATTAAAGTTCAACTTTTTTTACTTTTATAAGCAGAAATTTAACATAAACATACTAAATTGATAGGGTAATGGAAATTATTTTGCAATTTGTTTGGCTGATTAAAAAATAGTTCGCACATTTGCAGCATCAAAATAAAAGAAAAAATGAAATTAACAGTTTGCAATATGTCATGTATGATGCCGGAGCCTTC
This sequence comes from Flavobacterium sp. LAR06, assembly GCF_041946075.1. NCBI lineage: Bacteria > Pseudomonadati > Bacteroidota > Flavobacteriia > Flavobacteriales > Flavobacteriaceae > Flavobacterium > Flavobacterium sp. LAR06. The sequence continues at coordinate 23,001 of NZ_JAUTYT010000029.1, forward strand.
CGCAGAGACACTATTGTAGTTTATTTTCAAACCTATATATAGACCTCTGCGTAACTGCAGAGGTTTTTTTTTGTTCGAAAGTGAAATGAAAACCAAAATTTTATGGATCATACGCAAAAGTTGGGGATTAGGCAAAAAGATTAGATAATCTGAACAGGAAAAAATCTATTTTTCTCACTCC